>NZ_JBOBDQ010000021.1:0-77750 GCF_050586565.1 Pseudomonas sp. WC1 | reverse complement strand
GCGGCGCATCGCTGGCAAGCCAGCTCCCACATTTGTTTCGGGCCAGTTATGCCTGCGCTGCCGCGGCTGTACGCCTTGTGAGTACGACGCAGTTTCAGTGGGGGCACCACGGCGCTCCACCTTTCTCAAGACATCCACCAAGGCGGGCAGCGATAACCTCACAGGAGAGACTGGCCCGAAACAAATGTGGGAGCTGGCTTGCCAGCGATGCGCCGTGTGGACGGCGCTCGATCTGACAGGCGCTGCAAGGCAGTCGTCGAACACCTGCCTGCCTCCCCCTTTCTTTAAAAGGGACGCTTAAAAATCACCCCAAGCACCGCGTCACATGCTTCACCGACTGATACCCCGAAAGCCCCCAAGGCCCGAGCTCACGTCCGATCCCGCTGCCCTTGGTGCCGCCCCACGAAGTTTCGACAAACACCGCCTGCACAGAGTTGATCCATACATGCCCCACCTCCAGCGCATCGGCCACGCGCTCGGCGCGCTCCAGGTCGGTGGAGCACACGGTGGCGACCAACCCGAAGCGGCTGTCGTTGGCTTGGGTGATGGCCTCGGCCTCGCTGCCGAAGCGCCGCGCGCACAGCACCGGGCCGAAGATTTCTTCGCCCCACAGGCGACTGCTTACCGGTACATCCACATACAACGTCGGGCTGACGAACCAGCCGTCGCGGTCCAGTGCGGTGCCGCCGGTCAGGCACTTCAGGCCTTCTTCGCGGGCTGTGGCGAAATAGCCGGCGACCTTGAGCCACTGCGCCTGGCTGGTCAGCGGTCCCATGTCCACTTCTTCAGATAGCGGGTTGCCCACGCGCAACGCCGCCAGCGCCGCCTGCAAGCGCGGCAGCAGGGCATCGGCGATGCCGTCCTGCACCAGCAGGCGCGAGGTGGCCGAGCACATCTGCCCGGCGTTCCAGGTGATTCCGGCGACGATCCACTCCACCGCCTGGTCGACATCGCAATCGTCGAACACCACGATGGCCGACTTGCCGCCCAGCTCCAGCGTTACCGGCCGGCACTGGGCCGCGGCGGCGCGCATCACCTGGCTGCCGACGCCGTTGCTGCCGGTGAATGACAGCTTGTCCAGGCCGTTGTGGCCGCTCAGCGCAGCGCCGGTCTCGGCCTTGCCGCCCACGATGTTCAGCACGCCGGCCGGCAGGCCAAGCAGCTCGGCGATCTGGCCGTAGGCCTGCTCGATCAGCGGGGTGATTTCGGAGGGCTTGAGCACCACGGTGCAGCCGGCCGCGAGGGCCGGGGCGAGCTTCCAGGCGCTGGTCACCAGCGGGAAGTTCCACGGCACGATCAGGCCGACCACGCCCACCGGCTCAAGGCGGGTGCGGGCGGTGAAGCCCGGCGCGGCCAGGGGTACGTCGCGGTTCTTCGCCGGTAACTGCTCGGCCAGGTCGGCGTAGTAGGTGAAGGTGGCGATGGCGTCGTCGAGGTCGATCTCGGCCTCGTGGCGCGGCTTGCCGTTGTTGCGCATCTGCAGGGTGATCAATTCGTCGCGGCGCTGGCCCAGCTGTTCGGCGAAGCCGCGCAGGTAGTTGGCACGCTCGGTGGCGCTGACCGTCTTCCAGGCCGCCAGGGCCCGGCGCGCGGCGGCAACGGCTTGGTCGACCTGGGCGCTGCTGGCGGCCATCAGTTCGGCGAACGCCTGGCCGTCGGACGGGTTGTGGACAACGATACAGTCGCTGCCCTGGCCTTCGACCCAGCGGCCGTCGATGTAGTGAGGAGTGGTCATGGTCGGATTCCAGTCAGGCCATTTCGGCAGTGGTCACGGGCTTTACCGGCGTGCTTTTGCAACGCACCCAGCGCGGGCCCAGGGGGCCATACACGCCAGCAGGTTCAGGGAACAGGTTGAGCAGGATCAGGTACAGCACGGCGGCGATTCCGAGGGTCACCGGCAGGCTCAGGTCGATGCCGCCGGCGAGCTCGCCCAGCGGGCCGACGAACTGCCCGGGCAGGTTGACGAAGCACAGGCCAACCACCGCGCTGGGGATCCACGCGCCCATGCCGCGCCAGTTCCAGCCGTGGTCGAACCAGTAGTGACCGCCTTGCTGGCCACGGGTGAACACTTGCAGGTCGTCGGCATGGTAGAAGCCGCGGCGGGTGATCAGGCCGAGGATCATGATCACTATCCACGGGCTGGTGCAGGTGATGATCAGCACGGCGAATGTCGACACGCTCTGCACCAGGTTGAAGGTGAAGCGGCCGACGAAGATGAAGCCGATGGCCAGCACGCCGATCAACAAGGTAGCGGCGGCGCGGCTGAGCAGGCGCGGGAACACGCTGGACATGTCCAGGCCGGTGCCGTACAGCGCTGTGGTGCCGGTGGACATGCCGCCGATCACCGCGATCAGGCACACCGGCAGGAAGAACCAGCCCGGCGAGATCGCCAGCAGGCCGCCGACGTAGTTGTTGGCGGCGATGTAGTCCGGTGCCTCGCTGGCCACCAGGGTGGCGGTGCACAGGCCGAACAGGAACGGGATCAGCGTGGCGGCCTGGGCGAGGATCACCGCCAGCATGATGCGCGACTTGGGCGTTTGCCGCGGGATGTAGCGCGACCAGTCGCCGAGGAAGGCGCCGAACGACACCGGGTTGCTCATGGCCAGGATCGCCGCGCCGACGAACGCCGCCCAGAAGCCTGCCTGGCCGAGGTTGACGCTGCCGGCGTAGCCTGCATCGAAGGGCCCGGCGAAAGCGAAGATGCCCAGCAGGAACAGCAGGCTCGAGGCCCACACCGCAATCTTGTTGACCCACAGCATGAAGCGGAAGCCAAAGATGCACACCACCAGCACCAGTATCGCGAACAGGCCGTAGGCCAGGCCGAGGGTCAGGTCGGTTTCCGGCAGGCCGACCAGGCGCTTGGCGCCGCCGACCAGGGCATCGCCGGAGCTCCATACCGATAGCGAGAAGAACGCGACGGCGGTCAGCAGCGACAGGAACGAGCCGACGATACGCCCGTGCACACCGAAGTGCGCGCCGGACGATACCGCGTTGTTGGTGCCGTTGAGCGCGCCGAACAGGCCCATCGGCGCGAGGATCAGCGCACCCACGCCGACGCCGAGCAGGATCGCCCAGACCCCGGCCTGGAACGACAGCCCGAACAGCACCGGGAAGCTGCCCAGCACGGCGGTGGCGAAGGTATTGGCACCGCCGAAGATCAGGCGGAACAGGTCCAGCGGGGCGGCGTCGCGTTGATCGTCGGGGATCTGTTCGACGCCATTGGTCTCGATACCGGTCGAGTGGCTCATGGTGATGCTCCAGCGCGAATGTTGTCGGCCGTCGGGCGGCCTTGTTGTGGGTGCGATGGCAGTGCGGCAGGGCCGCTTGAAAGGGGATCAGGCCGGCGAGACGACCGACAGGTGCTCGTGACAGGCCAGCCAGCGGTCGCCGTGCAGACGGAAGACGATGGTCTCGCGCTCGTTCTGGTCGAGGATCTCGCCGGCGACGCGCAGGCGCGTGGCCACGTCGTGCATGAAGATCGCCACGTCGCCCTGCAGGCTCACCTGGACATTGCTCGACTCGCAGCCGAGCACGGCGAAACCGTCCGCCTGCCAGCTGGCCCAGAGATCTTCATAGGCACGGCGCGACAGCAGCGGTTGCGGCAAGGTGTGGAAGAGGAAGGTGGCGTCTTCGCTGAAGCAGGCGAAGTAGCGGGCGGTGTCGTTGCTGGCGAAGGCGGCGACGAGGTCGGCGGCGGCCTGCCGTACCTGGAGTGTCTGGTCCACGGGAGTGGCCTCACGGTTTATTGTGATTGTTGGTGAAGCGATTCTGGTGGGGGCAGGCGGGGGGAAAAATCGCTGTGGACAAATAATCAGTTCAGGAAATCGTGAACCAATGGGCTGACCGACCAAGTAACCGACCAAGTTATCGACCAAGCGCTGCTGAAAATCGCCGATCCATCGGATCGGTGATTGCGCGCTGGCATTTCATCATCGTTCTCCCAGCGCAACTCTGAGGGTTCACCCATGGGCCTACCGGGCCGCATCTCTCCTCTCTACCGTTAGCCCTGCCGCCCGCCTGGCCACAGGCCGCACGGGCATTTGCCACGGCCCGCCGACTGACGGTCGCTTCGTTCAGCCTGCGTTGCCTACTCTCATAGTCCCCACTGTGGATGTGTGGGGCGCGGCCCGACCGCAGCGGCCAGGATGGCCTGTTCTCACACCAAGAGGAGAGAACGATGAGCAATTTCTCGCAAGCCGCCAACTTCGAAGGCCAAGTGCCACGCATCGACCCCGACAACGCCACGATGCTGCTGATCGACCACCAGAGTGGCCTGTTCCAGACGGTCAAGGACATGCCCATGACCGAACTGCGGGCCAACGCCATCACCCTGGCCAAGGTCGCCAGTCTGGCGAAGATCCCGGTCATCACCACCGCCTCGGTACCCCAGGGTCCCAACGGCCCGTTGATCCCGGAAATCCACGAGGCTGCGCCACACGCGCAATACGTGGCCCGCAAAGGTGAGATCAACGCCTGGGACAACCCCGAGTTCGTCGCTGCGGTGAAGGCCACTGGGCGCAAGCAACTGATCATCGCCGGCACCATCACCAGCGTGTGCATGGCCTTCCCCAGCATCAGTGCGGTGGCCGCCGGCTACCAGGTGTTCGCGGTCATCGACGCGTCAGGCACCTACTCCAAGATGGCCCAGGAAGTGACCTTGGCGCGGGTGGTCCAGGCCGGCGTGGTGCCGATGGACACCGCCGCCGTCTGCTCCGAGGTGCAGCGCACCTGGAACCGCCCGGATGCCGCGCAGTGGGCCGAGGCCTACAGCGCGGTGTTCCCGCACTATCAACTGTTGATCGAGAGCTACGCCAAGGCCCAGGCCGTCGTCACCGGCCATGAGCAACTGGACTCGCAGCGCAACTGAACCTGGTTGTTTCCCATCCAAGCAAGGAGATCTATCATGGCATTCCAATACAAGCGTCTGGACAAGAACAACGCCGCGGTACTGCTGGTCGATCACCAGACCGGCCTGTTGTCGCTGGTGCGCGACATCGACCCGGACCGGTTCAAGAACAACGTGCTGGCGCTGGCCGACCTGGCCAAGTACTTCAAGTTGCCGACCATCCTCACCACCAGCTTCGAGACCGGCCCCAACGGCCCGCTGGTACCCGAGCTCAAGGAGCAGTTCCCCGAGGCGCCCTACGTCGCCCGCCCCGGCAACATCAACGCCTGGGACAACGAGGACTTCGTCAAGGCGGTGAAGGCCACCGGAAAGAAACAACTGATCATCGCCGGTGTGGTCACCGAGGTGTGCGTGGCCTTCCCGGCGCTGTCGGCGCTGGAGGAGGGCTTCGAAGTGTTCGTGGTCACCGACGCTTCCGGCACCTTCAACGAACTGACCCGCGACTCGGCCTGGCGCCGCATGGAAGCCGCCGGCGCCCAGCTGATGACCTGGTTCGGCGTAGCCTGCGAGCTGCACCGTGACTGGCGCAACGACATCGAAGGGCTGGGCACGCTGTTCTCCAACCACATTCCCGACTACCGCAACCTGATGACCAGCTACAGCAAGCTGGCCAAGTGACCGCCAGCCCGGGCCCCGTTGCCGGGGCCTGGGCCTGGTGACGCCCACGGCCCCTGTGACGATCCCTGGAGAATGGCGGATGATGCAGCGGTGAGCCGTGGACGAGTGTTGCCGATGTTCGACCTGAACGACCTTTATCTCTATGCCAAGGTGGTGGAGCACGGCGGCTTTGCGCCCGCCGGGCGCATCCTTGGCCTGCCCAAGTCACGCCTCAGCCGGCGCGTGGCCAAGCTCGAGGAGCGCCTGGGCGTGCGCCTGATCCAGCGCTCCACGCGGCAGTTCCAGGTAACCGAGGTGGGCCTGGAGTATTACCGCCATTGCCTGGGCATGCTCGAGCAGGCCGTCGCCGCCGAGGATGCCGTCGAGCGCAACCGCGCCGAGCCCCGTGGCATCGTGCGCCTGGCCAGCAGCACCGCGCTGCTCGATTCACGCCTGGCGCCGATGCTGGCGCGCTTCATGGCGCAATGTCCGGTGGTCGAGTTGTTGGTCAAGAGCTACAACCGTCGGGTGGATGTGATCGGCGAGGGCTTTGACCTGGTGCTGAGCGTGCAGCACCAGCCATTGGAAAGCAGCGAGCTGGTGATGCGTCGCCTGGCCCCGAGCCGTCAGTGCCTGGTGGCTGCGCCGGGCCTGCTGGCCGAACACGGGCGGCCCGTGTCGCCGGAAGGGCTCCAGCTCCTGCCGAGCCTGAACTGGGGCGCCAATGTGCAGGACGCCACCTGGATGCTGGTCGGGCCTGCTGGCGCCGAGGCTGCCGTGCGCCATCGCCCCCGCGTGGTATCGGACGATCTCGCGGTGCTGCGCGAGGCCGCCCTGGCCGGCGTGGGCGCGGTGCTCCTGCCCGAGGAGGCGGTGCGTGCCGACCTGGCTGACAGGCGGCTGGTGCATGTCCTCGACGACTGGGCGCCACGGGAAGGGGAGGTGGTGGCGCTGTTCCCTTCCCGGCGCGGGTTGATGCCCGCGGTGCGCAAGCTGATCGACTACCTGGCCGACGCCTTCGAGCAGGAGCAGCAGGTCGCTACGCCGGTTCGCGCTCGCTGAAGCCTGGCTCGGCAGGAGGGCGGGTCGACCAGAACGCCAGGCCTGCCGCCAACGCGGTCAGCGCGGCGCCGGCCCAGGGGGTGGCCGCCAGCGTCGCCCCGGTGATCACCACGCCGCCGATGGCCGAACCCAGTCCGACACCGAGGTGCATGGCCGACATGTTCAGGCTCATGCCGGCCGGGAAGGTGTCCGGGCCACGGGTCGCCAGGTAGCTCTGCACCACCGGTGAGGTGGTCCAGCTCAGCCCGCCCCAGAGCATCATGGTCGCCAGGAACAACCATGGCGTGCCCACGCTCAAGGGCAGTACCAGCAAGCTGGCGAGATAGAGCAGCGGCGCCAGCGCGATGGAGCGGCCTGCGCCGAGCCGGTCCGCCATCCAGCCGCCGACATAGCCGCCCGAAACACCGGCGATGCCGAAGGCGGCGAACACTGCCGCCAGCCACTGCAGCGGAATGTCGGCGACCTGGTGGGCATAGGGGGCCAGGTAGGCAAAGACCGTGAAGTGCCCGGCAATCATCAGCAACGACACGCCCTGAGCTGCCATCAGGCGGCTGTCGCGCAGATGGCGGACATAGCTGTGCAGGGCGATGCGTTCGCTGCTCTGCAACTGCGGCAACCCTTGCCAGGCCATCAGCAGCACTGCCATTGCCAGCACGCTCAGCCCGGTGAAGACGCCACGCCAGCCCAGCACGTCGCACAGCAGCATTCCGGCCGGCACCCCCAGCACCAGCGAGCTGCAGATGCCCATGAAGATCACCCCGATGGCGCGGCCACGCAGGGCCTCGGGCACCATGCGCGTGGCCATCAGGGTGCAAGTCAGGCAGGTCAGGGCGCTGGTCGCGGCCATGCCTATGCGCGCCACCAGCAACGCGGTATAGCCAGGCGCCAGGGCTGCTGCCAGGTTGCACAGGGCAAAGATCGCCAGGGTGGCGCACAGCAGGCGGCGCAAGGGCAGGCGTGTGGTCAGCAGGGGAGAAAAGGGCGCGGCGAGGGCGAAGCTCAGGGAGAACACCGTGGTCAGCTGCCCGGCGATACCGAGCGGGACTTGCAGGCCATCGGCCAGGGCCGGCAGGATGCCGACCGTGATGTTTTCTGCCATGCCCGTGACGAAAGTCGCCAGGGCCAGCAGCCAGATACGCGGGCTCATTGTATTGCCTCCGATAAACAGGCCGGCCAAGGTCCGGACCCATTTGTCCCGACGGTTGACCGGCAAGGGTCAGGTCCATCGGGTTTCGAGGCAGTGCTTCGGTTATCCCGGTTCAAGCAAGGGGGAGTGTAGGGCCGCTGGGGGACACGCGCAACCTGAGCAGGGGCGCGCTTGTTCATCACTTCAGCTCGGTTTCGATGAACACCACTTCGTGGTCGCTGGCATTGACCACGTTGTGCTCCACACCGGCCTTGCGAAAGTAGCTCTGGCCCGCCACCAGAGGGGCGAGCTTCTCGCCTTCCGGGGTCTCCAGCAACAACGTGCCATCGGTCATCGGCACCACCACGTAGTCATGGCCGTGCAGGTGCCGGCCAGTCTCGGCACCTGGGGCGAAGCGCCATTCGGTGACGATCACTTCTTCGGTGTTCACCTGAACGGTGGGTACGGCTTTGGGGCGTTGGGGCTTCTGCGTCATGGGGTAGGCCTGCTCACGGAAAAGCGTCCAGCCTGGACCGCTTGCTCGGTGGTTTAAATCCAAGTCTGCTGGCAGTCAGTCGTGTGAACGCTCAACTTTTTCCGCCCCAAACGCAACGCGGGGCCAGCCCGCTCCCCCAAGGCTCAAGGTTGAGCGTGGGGGAGCGGGCTGGCCCCGCGATACGAAACGCCCTGAAAACTACAGCGTGATCGGCTTCAACTTGAGCCCCATGGCCTGGGCCTGCACTGCCGCGCCGCTGAAGGCCGCCGCATTGCTGGGTGGTGGCGTGGGTCCGTGCACATGCGCGGCCAGTTCGGTGTTCATCGCCTGGACCAGCTCGAGCAGGTCGCAGAGCACCTGCAGCACGTTCACCGCCTCGGAGCCTAGCCAGGTCTTCGGCGCCTGCAGGCGCTGGCTGATCTTCACCACGCTGTCGCGCAGGCCCTCGATCCGCTCCTGGACGTCGCCGCCGATTGCCGCGTTGAGCTTTTGCCCAACCGCCAGGTTCAGGTCGCGCCCGGTGGCCTGGTGCAGGTCGTCGAGGGCGGCCAGGCTGGCGGAGCCGCCGGACAGCAGCTTGAGCGCGCCGAGGGCCTCGATCTTCTTCACCCCGCCCACGGTCTCGGTCGAGTGGTCGTCCACCGTCCGCGCATGGCTCTGGAACTGCTCGGTGTTGGCCAGTGCCTCGACCTCGCGCTCGATCGCCTTGTCGCGGATCCGGCCATCGGTCTGGCGCAGCCAGTTGCCATCGGCGTCGGCGCGCTGCTGGCAGGCCTCACTGTGTTGCCATACCAGATCACCCTTTGGCACCTTGGGCAGGCTGAGCCCATGGGGCAGGATCTGCTGGATGAAGGGTTTGTGGGGCAGACCGTAGGCAAACGACACCACCACGGTGGTGCCTTCTTCGGGGAAACCGAACATGCCGCGCTCCTGGCCGCCCATGGGCGCCGGCAGCGGCAGGCTGGTGAACACCGGCAGCACCGGATCGGGCTCGCCATCTGGTAGCAGCACCTGGACATCGACACCGAAGCGCGGGCGGAAGTCGTCGCACAGCCCGGACGTCGCTGGCGCATCGGGGACCGCGACCACGCGGCCGAAGCGCGGCAGGTGGTAGCCGCCGGTGATCTCGGGGAACTGGCGCGCTACGGCGCGGCGGATTGCGTCTTCCATCGGATGGCCATCTGGTTGCCGGCGAGCGCGACATGGGTCACGCGCTCGCCGTGGTTGATCGGTGCGCCTGGACGCAGCCCTGGCAGGGCGGCAATCGTGGCGCTCTGGTTGCCCTGGTAGTTGTCGAACAGCTCCGTGGGCAGTTGCAGCGCGGGGCGGGCGCCGAAGTAGCTGTCGGCCCAGCTGCCCACGTACACCTCGCCATTGCCCTGCTGCTGCCAGATGAAGTCGGGGATGTCGAACACCTGGGCCAGGCTCTCCATGGCCTGGAAGCCGGCGGCCAAGCTGTAGAAGAACGGTGCGCGCACCGATGCGTAGGGCCGCTCGGGCACGCGAAAGCGCAGGCCGGTCTGCTGGCCGACCTGGTCGAGCACGCCGTGCAGGTCGACATGGCGCAGGTTCATCGGCAGCGGCCTGGCCAGGATCGCCGCCAGCTCGCGGCAGAACAGCACCTGCTGCTTGGCGTTGGCAGTGGTGCAGCGCTCGACGTAGCCGATGAAATGTCGCTGCAGCGTGCTGTCGTTGTAGCCGATGTCGAGGGTGACCAGGCCCTTGAGCGGTGCCTCGGCCTGGACGATGAAGGTCGCCCGCCCCGGGTTGCGCAGCTCCAGACGCACGTCCGCCCTGACCATGTCTTGGCGTTCGCCTGCCACGCTGAGTACCTGATGCAGTTTCATGGTTTCTCCCCCAGCCAGTCGTCCACTTTTTTCAACAGCTTTTCGAAACTGGTCAGCTCCGGATCCTTGTCATCCTCGTCATCTTCCGCCCCTGCCGCGGCGCCGGGTGCGGCCTGTGCCTTGACGCGCTTTTTGGCGCGGCGCTTCTCGACCTTTTCCGGGTTGGAGGTCTTCTCGGCCAGGCCGAACTGCACCCGCCAGCAGGCCAGCGCATCGTCCTCCCGGACGTTGACGTTGTCGGCGAAGCACACCTGGCGAATGCCGAAGGCCTCGGACGTGTCGTTGACGATGCGGTAGGTCTTGAGCTGGCCGCCACTCTGGGTGGCTTCGGCCAGGCGCATCAGGTTGCGCAACCAGACGCTGTTGACGTAGGGGATGGTCAGGGTGACGGTGAGGGTCTTGGGTTTGAAGCCTTTGTGCGCGGTGTCGGTGTTGCTGGTCTGGCCGGACAGGTCCTCGGCTTCGATGCGCAGGTTGCCGGTGACTTTCAGGGTCTTGCCTTCGACGGGCTGGCCGTCCAACAGTAGCAGTGTCATAAACCCACCATTTCACGAACGAAGCTCAGGCCTTTTGCCGAGCCGACCAGGATCACGCCAGCGCTCATCACCCACTCATGCCCCGGGGCATCGCCTTCGAGCAGCATGCGCCGCAGTTGTGTGTTGTTGCCCGGGCCGAGCAGGCGGGCGCGTACCGAGCTGTCGGCCTGGCCACCCTCCAGCAGCTGGCGCAGGTCGGCCAGGCGCTGGTCACGGACCTGCTGCTGGTTGGCCTTGAGTGCCGCCAACCCGGCGAGGTCGCTCATGGGCGAGCTGTCGGCGGCGTAGCTTTCCAGCACTGCGATCTGCCCGGCGATCGATTGCTGCGCGGCCTTGAGCACCGTGCAACGCTCCAGGGGCAAGGCCTCCCAGCGCGGCAGGGCGGTGACCTGGGGAATCTGCCATTTCTCGGTTTCGAGCCCAGCCAGATGTTCCGCGCGGCGCTGTGCGCGGACCAGCTCGGGTATGGGCATCAATGCGTTGAAGCGCGCCAGCCCGGCGGCCAGCTGTTCGTAGCGGGTACTTAGAAACAGCAGGCACAGCGCGTGCAAGTCGCCCTGGGGGCGGCCCGCGTCGGTGCCATCGGTCAGCTTGTCGGCGAGTTGCTGCAACAGGTTGGGAGCCGACAGGAAACGCTGGTAGCCGCGCCCCTGGCCGATACCGCTCTGGAAGGGAGTGACTACCAGGCACGCTGGTACTTCGCCCAGTTGTTCGGCCAGGGCCTGGCGCCCGGCTGCGATCGCACCCTGGGCCGCCTCGCCGACCGGTCCGGGGTTGGTGGTCGCCAGCCCTTGCAGGCCGGCCAGCCGCTGGCCGGTGCTGGCCAATTCGTTGCCGGCCAGGGTTTTGGCCGCTTGCAACTGGTCCATCCAGCGTGTCGCTTCGCTCGGCCAGCGCATGGCGACAGGCGACCAGCTCATGCCGGCACCGTCCACTGGATGGCGCGCAGGGCATTGAGCTTCTTGTCCTGCAGCGCCTTGGCCGCGTCACGCTTGAGTTGGTCGGCATGTTGCAGCGCGGCCTGCTTGAACAGGACCAGGTCTTTGTTCACCTGCAGCAACTGGTCGCGGGTGTGGGCCAGGAACAGGCGCACGCCATCGCTGCCGGTGCAGGGGTAGGCGCTGTCCAGGCCGCTGAACACCAGGCCGGTCAGGTTGACCTGGTCTTCCAGCGAGCTGCTGTAGCGATGCACCTTGCCCAGGGCCGTCGAATCGAAGCCGGCCTCGATGTACTTCGCGCAGCCGGTGTTGATCTCATCCAGCTTCTGCTGGTGGAGCTTGGCCAGCACGGCGGTAGTGTCGTCCACCCACTCGCCGTTCTTCCATACCTGGTCCGGGCCAGGCTTTTTCACCGTGTAACCCGAGGGGACCGGCCCCATGCCGGTGATGGTCAGGGCCTCGGCGGTGGTGATGCTGTAGACCACCAGGCCGTCGTAGTAGTCCACCAGGGACCAGGCCTGGCCGTTCCAGTGGGCGGCCTTGTGCTCGGGGATCGACGGCGGAGCCGTCTCCACGCAGCCGCCGGGGATCAGGAACACGCCGGGCTCCAGCGGCGACTCGTCCGCTTCGGCGGTACCAGTGAACAAGCCCAATGGGGATGTCTGGTAGACCGTTTTTGTCTTTGCCATCGGGCACCTCAGTATTTGATGTAGTAGTACAGGGCCATGTTCACAGGGCGCGCCTCGGCCCCGCCGGAGGGGTTTACCGTTACCGGGTGAGTGTGAGCGCCGTCGCCGACGATGTTCAGGGTATGGCTGTGGTCGCCGGCGGGTTGGATACGGTTGGTGGCGGCCGAGTTAACGCCGGCGTAATGCATGGCTGCGCCGATTCCAGGGATATCCTGGGTGGTCGGTGTATTCACGTAGTTGAAGGCGTGGATATGGCTACCCGCGACCGACGAGGTGCTCCCGCCGTGGGCGTGCCAGCCGGCACTGCCGGTAGACGCGGAGTGGGCGTGGTACTGGTTCTGACTGCTTTGGAATGTTCCCAAAACTCGGCCTGCATCAAGGTCTCGTCCATTGTCGACATCTCGAATGAACAGGCCACGAGTATCGGGCAGGGTGAAGGTCGTGGATCCGTCGGCAGCCCCGTAGTAATCACCGATCGCTGCAAAGAGCGTTGCATAGACCGTACGACTGACAGCAGCACCGTTACAGCGAAGGCAATTGGGAGGCGCGATGCTGCTGAACGACTGGATCAACGTGCCGGCGGGTACGATGTCCTGGGGCTTGAGGTTGCCGGTGTGATAGAGCGCAGAGCCGTTCCAGGCGATCACGCCTTGGGCGTTCATCGCCAGATCGCCCGCTACCTGACCTCCCCAGTGGAAGCCAAGACGGGGAGCGTACTCCCAGTTCAGATTGGTATTGTGAACCAGCCCCACCTCGCGGATTTCGAGGGCAGGATGTATGTAGTTGGTACTTGGTGTATCTGAGTAGAACCGGGGGAGCTGGTTGCTGTATCCGGTGTGCAGCGCATCGGTAATCCCATACCCCTGGAGCGTGGTTGGCTTGCCGCTGGTGATCTTGCTCCAGTCCAGGCTGGGGATATCGACCTGCAGCAGTGCCTCGCAACCGATTACCTGGCCTTTGCCGTTGATCGTGACTTTGGAGTAAGTCCCGGGCACCATGCCCATGTCCGCAAGCGTGGCCTGGATCGCCACGTTCCTGGAACCGTCGAAGTCCACGCGCCCGACGACATCGCCCTGCAATGCGATCTGGCGCGTTTCGGCCAGCTGGCGCGACTTGCCGGCGGAGGTCACTCCCTCCTCGAGGTCCGTAACTGACTTGCGGCTGGCGAAGTGGTCCACCAGCGGGCCGGCGATGGGCACGGACTTGCGCTTGTCGGCGATGACCCCGGAGCTGGCGATGTCCGCCAGTTGGATGCAGTAAACCCAGCCGTCAGGAGTGACGGAATCCTGCTGGTCGGGCAGATACACGACTTTCCAGCTGGGTATCACATCGTTCTGCTTGCGCTGCCAGGTGATGTGAATCCACACCTGGGTCGCGTCTTGCGGCGGGCTCAGCGGCACGGCCTTGGGCAGCTCCAGGCGCATGCCTTCCAGGTAGGCGGTGCCGGCGGCCAGCTGGTAGTTGTCGCCCATCTTCTGGAACTGCAGACCGTCGCCGAAGAAGCACGCTCGCCCATACACGTCGCGGTTGCTCAGGCGCTCGCGCTCGTCGATGCCTTTCAGGCGCACGGTGAAATCGTGCTGCCAGGTGCTGGCATCGATGGTGATGCCGGTCAGTTCCTGGGCGCCGCTGTATTCCACCAGGATATTGCGGGTGACGTTGTTGCCGATCTGCAGCGGCGGGATGTTGCGCCGTTTCTGCTGCAGCGGCAGGTAGGCCACGGCGAACAGCACGCCCTCGGCGCTTTCCAGGCCCATCCAGTTCCAGTCGAAGTCGCCGATGTCGCTGCCCAGCATCGAGCTGTAGACGACCTGGTTGGGGTTCACGTAGCCGCTGTTGCCCGCCGGGATGTCGTAGCTGTGCACGATCTGGCTGGCCGGCGGCTTGGTCGCGGCGCGGTCGACCGGCGTGTTCGGGTCGAGCCCGGGCACATTGGCGTAGATGAAGCGGGTGATCTGCAGGACTTCCTTGGCCCCCTGCTTCTGGGCGATCAGGCTTTCGCCGGCGAAAGTGATTCTGGCCACGGCGGGCTCCTAGAGCGTGGCGATCAGCGTCTGCTGGTCGTCGTTGAATTGGACTGCGGCAATGCGCAGGGTCACGGGGGTGATGCTGACGAAGTCGTAGCGGCGGCAGGTCCGGCCGTACTGCTGGATCAGTACCCGTAGCAGCTCGGGGTTTTCCGACAGCTGCGAGTCGGAAAGGCGCAGTAGGACCACATCCCAGTCGCGGTCTGGCATACGTTCGTCGATCTCGACATAGCCCACGCCGAGCCGGCGCAGGATGCGTTTGAGCCCTGCGGTGCTGCCGGCATCGACCGCGTTGATGAAGGCGAACTTCACCCGCAACCGGTACAGGCTTTCCGGCTCGTCCTTGAAGCGGGTGATATCGCGTTGCCAGGCGAGCAGGTCAAGCACGGTGAGGTGGCAGGTCTCGGCGTCCATCTGCAGCAGCGGCCAGCGCAGCCACTCGGTCACCCTGGCCCACCAGGCCTGGGCAGCGTCCTTGAGCTTGGTCAGTTCGGTGCCGGCGAGCCAGAACGGCAGTTTCAGCGGGCTCATACCAGGTCCACTCGCAGGTTGGCGATGCGCGCGATGCTCAGCGGCGAGACGATGTCTTCGTTGGCGAAGTGCAGCGATTCGATGTCGTCGAAGGCCTGGTGCAGTTCTTCGGCCAGGCGGCTGAAGGAGAATCGCGATTGTGGGTAGGTCAGCGTCGGGCGGTAGTCGCTGGTCGTGCTTTCACGGAACGCCGCGCGGATGAACTGGGCAATGCCTTGCTGCAATGCCTCGCGGCGCTTCGTCGTCAGGTTCGCCTGCGGCCAGACCGTCAGCGCGATGTCGTGCCGCGTCTCGGGCATGACCATCACCAGCAGGTCGTCGCCGTGGCCGTGATTGCCCTCGTCGCGCACGTGGTTGTTGATCTGCTCCAGGTACGCCTGCGCCGGCACATCGGCGTCGAACAGCACGTAGGCGTTGGCGCTGCCCGGACCGCGCGGCGCGTCGTGGAGGAAGTACACGCCGTCGGGGCGCACGCCCGGGAAGGCGGCGATCATCGCGCGGTAGACCGCGTCGGTGTGCCATTGGTTGACCGCGCTGAACTGGTTGCGGGTGCGCAGGCGTAGTTGCTCGTCGGGCTCGGGGTCGGCCCCGGGCGAGGTCATCCAGCCGTCGTCGTTGACCACCTGGACGATCCCCGTCACCGGCTCGGGCAGGATGGCGTAGTAGCCGGGCGCCAGGTTGTAGCCGCTGCCGACCTGCTGTGCCTGGACCTTGACCGACTGTTGCAGGCGACCTTCTGGAAACACTGCGTCCTCGATGGTCACCAGTTGGTAGACGTGGCCGTTGATCGCGGCGGATTGCACCACGACGCCGGCGCGCATCAGCAGCTCGCCGGCGCTGTTTTCACGGGTGAACAACAGCTGGCCCTGGGCCTTGGTCGCGCCCTTGCGCTCGATGTTCACCGCCCAGGCCAGGCTGTCCAGCCAGGCGCCGCTGGCGGTCTTGACGAAGAAGTTGGGCAGCACGGTGTCGCTGATGAAGCCGACCAGCCAGAGCACCGGCTTGGTCACCAGTGCCGTCACCACCCGCCAGAACGGCGAGTAGGCGCTGGTGTTGCTCAGCTTGCTGCCCTGGGCGGCCACTTCGGCCTCCCAGGCCTTGTGCAGCGCCGCTTCGGTGGTGGGAATGCCGGCGTCGGCCAGCACCTTGCGAAAGTCCAAGTCGCTCACAGGTATACCTCGATGTCACCGAATTTCAGGGTTTTCGCCGTGACCCGGTACACGCCCGGCCGCTCTTGCAGGATGCGGGCGGTACCGGGTAGCAGGCGCTCGTCGTCCTCTACCAGCAGTTCCAGCTGCAGGATGCAGTCGGCCTGGCGCTGGCGGCTGCGCTCGGCCACCAGGGTCACCAGCAGGCCGCTGTCGCGGATCATGTGGGCTATGTCCTGGGCGATGCTGGCACGGTCCTCGATCAGCAGCGGTTGATGGGAAGGGTCCAGGACCAGGTCGTTGTCGTGGATCAGCAGATCGATGTAGTCGCTCATCAGCCCACCGCCATTTCCATCATCTGTTCGAGCTCCAGCGGGTTCATGGCCTTGCTGGTGTTGATCTCGATCCTCTCGACGTGCATGCGCCGATCCTGGGTCTGGGTGCTGCTCTGGATCTGGGTCATCAGCCCTCCCTGGGGAACGCTCGTCGGGCTGGCCGGCGAGAGGTTGAGTGCGGTCTGGGTCATGCGCTGGCGCTGTTGGTCGAGTTGTTCGATCGGTGCGCTGGCTATGGTGGTCGCGACGGCTGCGGGTGCCACCGAAGCCGTGAGCGGGGCCGGTGAGGGCACCTGCATCAGGGTTTTTAGCAGTGGCGGCGTGTTGCTCATGGGCAGTACGCCGATCGGCGCGATCTGGCTGGCAAGCCCTGGCACCTTGGGGGCTTCCGGCAGATCGGCGAACGAGGTCTCGATGTTGACGCCCGGGATCTTGTTCAACCACTCGATCACCTGGTTGATCGAACTCCGGAAGACCTTGACGATGCCGTCCCAGGCGGCCTTGGCCATGCCTGTCCAGCCACCCATTTCGGTGAACCATTTGCTCAGTGCGTCCAGCTGTGCGCTGATCCACTGGAAGGCGGCACTGTCCAGGAACGCGGCCTTGAGCTCGTCCCAGTAGGCAATGACCAGGACCACGGCAGCGGCCAGCGCGATGATGCCCGCGATGATGAGGATGATCGGATTGGCCAGGAGTGCGGCATTCAGCAGCCAGACCGCACCCTGCCAGGCAAGGGTGGCGAGTCTCACGATTCCCATCCAGGCGAACATGGCGACCAGGCGTGCCAGGAAGAGCGACAGCACGATGGTGTGCCTCAAGACCACCGCGATGCTGCGCAGCCCGACCAGGTTGAGTAGGGCCCAGGCGGCTTGTACACCCAGCAGGGTTATCCGGGCCAGCCCGCTTATAACTGCAAGCGCGGTCAGCGCGGCGCTAGCGCCAAGGATCGTCAAGGTGGCGATGGCGATCACCCGGGTGATGTTGGGAAACAGCTTGATCCAGCGGACCAGGGTCTGGGCGATCTCGACCAGGCGTGCCATCAGCGGTTGCAAAATGGGAATCAGCGCCTGGCCGAAGGCGATGCGCAGCCCTTTTACCGCAGCCCCAAACTGCTGCCAGGGGTCGACCATGGCCTTGGCCATCTGCTCGGCCTGTTCCAGGCCACGCACCTGGCCCAGCTGGTCGATGCCGTTCTTGAGACGGTCGGTGTCCTGGGCCAGCGCGCCGATGAGCTGGGCCGCCTCACCGCCGAAGGCCTCGGTGATCTTGGCGTTGGCCGCAGCGCCGCGCAGGTCGCCGAACCTACCCTGTAGCTTGGCCAGGATGTCCAGCATCGGCAGGACCTTGCCATTGGTGTCGGTGAACTTGATGCCGAGCTTGTCCGAGGCGTCCTCGATGTTTTCGAAGAAGGCCTTGTAGAGCCCGCCGGCCGCGCTGCCGTCCATGCTGCCGGACAGGCTACCGATCACGGCCATCTGCTCGGCCAGGCCGATGCCGGCGGCGGAGGCCTGGGCGCCGGCCTCCTTGAAGCCATCCTTCATCTGTTCGCCGCTGGTGCGGAACAGCTGGACCGCCAGGGCGGTCTGGCCGCCCAGGATCTTGACCCATTGGCCCTTGCCCATGGCGTCGGCCTGCTGCTTCTGCAGGTTGTACATCGTGCCGACGTACTCGGCCATCACGCCTTGGTCGGACTTGGTGGCCTTGGCCAGCACGCTGCTGGCGTAGGTGAACGTGGCGAGCTGGGAGCCGGAAAGGCCCTTGATCGCGCCTTCGATCTTGTACGCCGAGGCGACGAAGTCCCTGGCGTTCTCGCCATAGGCGATGGAGAACGCCAGGGCTTTCCTGTTCAAGGCCTCCAGGGCGTTCTCGGCCACGCCAAGCGAGCGCACATCCCCAAGGGCACGGTTCATTTCCAGGGCGGGCTCAAGGAAGGTGCCAAAGCCGCTGGCGGAGTTTTGCAGCTTCTGCGTGCCATCGCTGATCTGCTTGATGGCGGTCTGACTTTTCTCGGTCAGCTTGTTGAAACCTTGGGTCATCCTCGCCAGCGGCGCGGTGACTTTGTCGGTCAGCGACAGGATGAAATCCAGCCGGCTGATTGCGGTGTTCGCGCTCATGGGATGTCAGCTTCCGTTGAATGCACGTGCGATGCCGTTGGCAATGGCGATTTCCATTCGCCGCCAGTGCTCGTCCTCCAGCCACTTGGCTGTGCCCAGGTTCTCGGGCGTGGTCTGGGCACCGGGCAGCCAGCGTTCGGCCAGGGCCAGCAACTGGCCCAGGCCGTCCTCGGTCAGTCGCTCTGCGTGGCCGAGCGCTTTTTTACGGTGACCTCGACGGTCGGCGCGTATTCCTCGACCAGGGCACCGGCCAGCTGGATGACGGTCATCGGGTTGGCCAGCAGCGGCTTGAGCTGGTCCTTGTGCTCGGGCTTCACGGCGGTGACCAGCAGGTTATTGGCGGGGGCGACTTTGTTGGACGGAGTCAGGGCATTGATGTACTTGGTCATCAGCGCCGGATCGACGGCGAAGTCCATGGACAGGTCGCCGACTTCCAGGGTAATTTCGGTGCGTTGGGTCATGGGGTACTACTCCAATGAAATACGGGAATCAAAACGAAGGGGTGAGCGCTGTGCTGCGCTCGTGGCGGTGCTGGCAGGGGACGCAGCGGCGCATGCCACCCAAGGCGCGGCGCGCCTCGGGGATCTCGTCGCCGCAGTCCGCGCAATCGGTGAGGCTCGGCCCAGTCGCCGCCCGTCGGTCACGCACAACGGCGATCGCCAGATCACGCCTGAGCTGTTCCAGGGCCTGGGCGCGGTCGAATGGGCACACCATCAGCTCAGGCCCTCGACCTCGGCGAAGGACAGGTACGGCACGCCGTTGACATGGATGAAGTCGGGGCTGGTGACGTCGAACGGCAGCTTGTGCTTGGTCTTCTCGCCGCCCTTGGCGTCGATGTTGAGCAGGCTGGAGATCTTGAAGCGGCAGCCGAAGGCCTCGACGCGGATCTCGTCGGTGGGGGTCTTGGCGTAGAACAGCTGGTCGAAGGTGCCCAGCTGGCGGAAGCTGCCGGCCTTGGCGGCGGCTTCGATGATCAGGTTGAAGTTGCTGGTATCCACTTCCAGCTCGCCGCTGGCGGCCACGTCGCCGGCGACCCAGCCGTCTGGCACGCCCTTGGTGTGGGCCACGGCGCTGTTGTCGGTGATGTCGAGGGTTGCGCTTTCAACGTGGATCTTCAGGTCGCCCACGTTGATGTCGAAGTTCAAGCCACTGATCTTGGCCATGGGTTACTCCTGGTAGTCCTGGGAAAGGTCCAGCGCGATGTTCGCGGTGATGTCCTTGGGGCAGTTGTGCGGGCGGATGCGGATGAACACTTCCACCTGGGTGTGGCTCTTCCAGACGATGACCAGGTCGCCGTCGCGGGGCGGCTGGATTTCGCCCGGGAACACCTCGCCGGCGAACTTCACCGCCTTGGCCATGCGGCGCAGCGGCGCCATCAATGCGCTGGTGTTGGCGGCCATGCTGGCGGGGCTGTTGTTCAGGCGGCGGTCGCCGATACGGCGGATCAGCAGCGGACGGACTTGGCGGGCGGCCTTGTCGGCCAGGCGCAGGTACTCCAGGACCTGGAAGTCGCTGGCGGCAGTGTCGAGCATGTTGGCGTCGCCCCAGTACACACCCTCGTAGTCCGGGTAGGTCTGGGATACAGAGAAGCGTGCCTTGTCCAGCTCGCTGCGTACTGCCGAGGGCAGCGGTACGCCGTCCTTGTCCGCCGGCACGCTGCCCAGGCCCAGGACAGGGCCACTGGCGACGCGCATCGGGGTATCGGCGATGCTCCAGGCGGAATTGGCCAGGCGACCGGCGAGCACGCCCAGGTCGTTGCCGTGCAGCTGCGGCACCACCACGACACGTGGCGCGGCGATACCGTCGGTGAGCGCCTTCTGCTCGAGCAGGTAGTCCGACCAGGTCACGGTCGGCAGGATGCCGGCGGACGCGGCCAGGACGAACGAACGCCGGCCATGGCGAGCGTTCAGCTGTTCGGCGGCAGTATGCAAGGCCAGCAGTTCCGCGCCGGCGGTCACCGGTTTGGTGACGACGATGCCTTCGACCGAGTAGCCGTGTTGCTGGGCGTACTCCAGGGCGCTGGCCCAGTCGCCTTCGGCGCCGATCGGCGCGGCCAGGCAGGCCCAGCGGCCGCCGCCGTTGGCGCGGGCGGCGATCAGTTGGGTCTTCAGGTCGCTGGCGGCCACGCCCAGTTCGTTGTCCAGGTCGCTGTCAGTGTTCAGGGCCAACAGCTTGCCGACGTTCTTGGCGGCGGGGCCGATGAAAAGGAAGTAGCGCTCGATCTCGGTCACGGCACCCTGGCCGAGGTTGAGATTGTTCACGCTGATTTTACCGAGTGCCATAGGTTGCCTCGTTAGCGGGGTGATTGAAGAGTTGTGCCGGAGCCTGCCAATCAGGTTGCCGGCGGGACGGGCGCTGGGCCCGGGTAACAGGTCAGGGGAGGGTGCTGCCCTGCACGACCACATCGCCTTGTTCGGCGACCCACAGGTCGTGGGGCTGGAATGACCAGGTCTTGCCGAAGACCTCGATTTCTCCGGCTGCGTCCTCGGTCAGGTAAAGGGGCTCGACGAACTCCAGGGCCAGCGACACATCCAGCAAGTCGCTGCCTGGGGCCTTCTGCTTGACGGTGAGCGTCGGTGCCGGAAGGGCGAACAGATGGCGCCCGGGGTCTTTGGCTTCCAACCAACTCCCTGCGAGGGCCATCAGGCGTCCGGGATGGCCGCTGTAGTCGTCGAGATCGAACAGGGCGCGGTAGCGCAGGTTGCCCATGTGCAGACCCAGTTCGGTCTGTGTCCAGGCCAGTTGCAGGTCGAGTTGCTGCGCCCCGGCATGCAGTTGTTCAGCGGGCACCAGCTTGCGTTCGAGCAGGTAGCTGGTCAGTGCTTTCAACTGGTTCATGGGGCTGACCTCGGGGCGGGGTTGCCTGAATAAATCATCGTTAGGTACTCGTGTGAGAGAGGCTGGCCCTGGGAGCGGCATTCCAAAAAGCCCGCCGTGCAGGCTTTTCAGTAATGCGCGTCGTCACCGCTGGCCACGACTGGTGACGCCATGCGGTTGCGCTTCGAATTGGTGACTCCGACCGCGGCCGTGTGCCCGCCGGATAACTGATCGTGGTGCTTTACGCTGCACACCCGGGCCAGTTGCCAACCCTCTGAACAGTCGAGGCCTGTTCATCGCTGCCTGTGTAACAACCGGTTGCTGTCCGGTTCGAGATACAGGTTATGCAGCAATGCATATGCAGTCAATGCGAAAGTGGAAATATTTATGCATAAATAATTGCCGATATGCATGTCGGTCTTTGCGGGCGGGGGTTGTAGGGCTTTTCTGTGGGCGAAAAAAAACCCGCCGAAGCGGGTTCTTTCAGGAGCGCTGCATCAGACGTTGAAGCGGAAGTGCATCACGTCACCGTCCTTGACGATGTAGTCCTTGCCTTCAAGGCGCCATTTACCGGCTTCCTTGGCGCCGCTCTCACCCTTGAACTGGATGAAGTCGTCATAGGCCACCACTTCGGCGCGGATGAAGCCTTTCTCGAAGTCGGTGTGGATCACGCCGGCCGCCTGCGGCGCGGTGGCGCCCACGCGCACGGTCCAGGCACGCACTTCCTGCACGCCTGCAGTGAAGTAGGTCTGCAGGTTGAGCAGCTCGTAGCCGGCGCGGATCACGCGGTTCAGGCCAGGCTCTTCCAGGCCCAGGGCCTCGAGGAACATGTCCTTCTCCTCACCGTCGTCGAGTTCGGCGATCTCGGCTTCGATCTTGTTGCACACCGGTACCACGACCGCGCCTTCTTCCTCGGCGATGGCCTTGACCACGTCCAGGTGCGGGTTGTTGTCGAAGCCATCTTCGGCAACGTTGGCGATGTACATCACCGGCTTGCTGGTCAGCAGGTGGAAACCGCGGATGACGGCCTTCTCGTCGTCAGCCATGTTCTTCATCAGGCTGCGTGCCGGCTTGCCTTCGGTGAAGTGCGGGATCAGTTTTTCCAGGATGGCCTTCTGTGCCAGGGCATCCTTGTCGCCGCCCTTGGCGTTGCGGGCGACCTTCTGCAGTTGCTTCTCGCAGCTGTCGAGGTCGGCAAAGATCAGTTCGAGGTCGATGATCTCGATGTCGCGCTTGGGGTCGACGCTGTTGGAAACGTGGATCACGTTCTCGTCTTCGAAGCAGCGCACCACGTGGGCGATGGCGTCGGTCTCGCGGATGTTGGCGAGGAACTTGTTGCCCAGGCCTTCACCTTTCGAGGCGCCAGCGACCAGGCCGGCGATGTCGACGAATTCCATGGTGGTCGGCAGGATGCGGTTCGGCTTGACGATCTCGGCCAGCGCGGCCAGGCGTGCGTCGGGCATCGGCACGATGCCGCTGTTCGGCTCGATGGTGCAGAAGGGGAAGTTCTCCGCCGCGATGCCGGACTTGGTCAGGGCGTTGAACAGGGTGGACTTGCCGACGTTGGGCAGGCCGACGATGCCGCAATTGAAACCCATGGGTATTCCCCTATCTAAAAGTGTCAGGCCTTCTGGCTGTGCAGTTCGCGCATCGCCTTGGCGAAGTCGCCGGCAAGCACGTCGGGCATCACGCCGAGGGCAAAATCGATGCTGGCGTCGAGCTTCTCCTGCTCGGCGCGCGGCGCGCGGCCCAGGACGAAGTTGGAGACCAGTTTGGCGTCACCCGGGTGGCCGATGCCAAGCCGCAGGCGGTGGAAGTCGTTCTGGTTGCCGAGCTGCGCGATGATGTCGCGCAGGCCGTTGTGCCCACCATGGCCGCCGCCTCTCTTGAGCTTGGCGACGCCGGGGGGCAGGTCGAGTTCGTCGTGCGCCACCAGGATCGCTTCCGGCTTGATGCGGAAGAAATTGGCCAGAGCCGCCACGGACTGGCCGCTACGGTTCATGTAGGTGGTGGGGATCAGCAAACGAACATCGTTGCCTTGATGGCTGAACTTAGCCGTCAGGCCGAAATACTTCTTGTCAGCGGACAGCGAGACGCGCTGGGCGCTGGCGAGGCGTTCAACGAAAAGAGCCCCTGCGTTATGCCGGGTCTGTTCGTATTCGGGGCCGGGGTTACCCAGGCCGACGATCAACTGGATGGCGGTCACGTCAGGGGCTCTTCCTTGGAGTTGGTGGGTTACGGTGCGCGCGGCACTGTAACCCGATCAACGCCGGCGTGCGAGTGGATTACTCGGCAGCGCCTTCAGCAGCTTCAGCGGCAACGCGCGGGGCGTGGACGTTGGCAACAGCTTTGTCATCACCGTGGGCCAGAGCAACGAACTCTACGCCTTTCGGAGCTTTCAGGTCCGACAGGTGGATGATGGTGCCGACTTCGGCGTTGGCCAGGTCGACTTCGATGAACTCAGGCAGGTCTTTGGCTTCGCAGGAAACTTCGATCTCGGAAACAACGTGCGAGATCTCGCCGCCTTTCTTGATCGGGGCTTCTTCGCCGACGAAGTGAACCGGGACCTTGGCGGTCAGCTTCTGGCCAGCAACGACGCGAACGAAGTCGGCGTGCATGATGAAGCCTTTGGCCGGGTGACGCTGCATGGCCTTGACCACGACGTTCTGCTTGGCGCCGTCGACATTCAGTTCGATAACGTGGCTGAAGGCAGCTTCGTTTTCGAACAGCTTGGCGATTTCCTTGGCCACGATGGTCAGGGATTGGGCTTCTTTATCGCCACCGTAGACAACGGCAGGAATGTTGGCGGAGTGACGCAGGCGGCGGCTCGCACCTTTCCCCAGGTCAGTACGCGCTTGGGCGTTCAGGATGAAATCAGTCATTTTGCTTCTCCAAAATAGCCCCCCGAGGGCGTTTGCGACCAGCGCCAACGGGGATGGCAAAAAAGCCCCGCCCCAACGAATGCTGGGGCGGGGCGCTTCATATCAACACGTGTTCCGCTTAGCGGAACATCGCGCTGATCGATTCTTCGTTGCTGATGCGGCGTACCGCTTCAGCGACAACCGGTGCGATATCCAGCTGGCGGATACGGTCACAGGCTTGAGCAGCGGCGGACAGCGGAACGGTGTTGGTCACCACCAGCTCGTCCAGTACCGACTTCTCGATGTTCTCGATCGCGCGGCCCGACAGGACAGGGTGCGTGCAGTAGGCGTAAACCTTGGCAGCGCCGTGTTCTTTCAGGGCCTTGGCCGCGTGGCACAGGGTGCCGGCGGTGTCGACCATGTCGTCTACCAGGATGCAGGTGCGTCCTTCGACGTCGCCGATGATGTGCATAACCTCGGAGTGGTTAGCCTTTTCGCGGCGCTTGTCGATGATCCCGAGATCGACGCCCAGGGACTTGGCGACGGCGCGAGCACGCACCACACCACCGATGTCCGGGGAGACGATCATCAGGTTCTCGAAACGCTGGTCTTCGATGTCGTCGACCAGTACGGGCGAGCCGTAGATGTTGTCGACGGGGATATCGAAGAAACCCTGGATCTGGTCAGCGTGAAGGTCGACGGTGAGTACACGGTCGATACCCACGACAGTGAGCATGTCAGCGACAACTTTGGCGCTGATGGCTACACGTGCCGAACGCGGACGGCGATCCTGGCGGGCGTATCCGAAGTAAGGAATCACGGCAGTGATTCGCGACGCTGAGGAGCGGCGGAAGGCATCGGCCATCACTACCAGTTCCATCAGATTGTCGTTGGTAGGGGCACAGGTGGGCTGAATGATGAAGACGTCTTTACCGCGGACATTTTCGTTGATTTCAGCACTGATTTCGCCGTCGGAGAACTTACCGACAGAAACATCACCCAGTGGAATATGCAGCTGACGTACGACACGCCGAGCCAGATCGGGGTTTGCATTCCCCGTGAAGACCATCATCTTGGACACGCGCAGTACCTGAAGGCTGAGGGTAACCTGGATGAGTATAAGAAATGGCAGGGGCGGCTGGATTCGAACCAACGCATGGCAGGATCAAAACCTGCTGCCTTACCGCTTGGCGACGCCCCTGTATCTGTTGCTGCGAATTCTTATGAACTCGACTTCTTGATCAGACTTTGCAGCTTGCGATGCAACATCGAAATATTGCTTCCTTTCGCCACAAACCCTGTTTGGGTCTCTGAAAGAAGGGCCAGAACTCTATCAGCTTCGGCTTTGCTTGGGAAGGCCCCAAACACACAACTTCCAGTGCCGGTCATTCGAGCTTCAGTGAATTTACCCAGTGAAATCAGCGCATTGCGAACTTCAGGATACCGTTGCTCTACTACCGGTTGGCAGTCATTTCGACTGTTTCCCTCGGGAACGGGGCGCATCTTAAGGGGGAGGGAATCACGTGTCAACTCTGGATGCGAAAAAATTTCCGCTGTGCTGACAGACACTTGCGGCACCAGCACGACATACCAGGGTTCGGCGGGGTCGACCGGGGTCAGTTGCTCGCCGACACCCTGTGCGAAGGCAGCATATCCGCGGACGAACACCGGCACATCGGCGCCGAGCGAAAGGCCCAGGGCCGCCAGGCGATCTTCGTTCCAGTCCAGGTGCCACAGGTGCGCGAGTCCCAGCAGGGTAGTCGCCGCGTCGGAGCTGCCGCCACCGATGCCGCCGCCCATGGGCAGCACCTTGCGCAGCCAGATATCGGCGCCGAGCGGAGTGCCGGACTGTGCCTGTAGCATCCGCGCCGCGCGGACGATCAGGTTGCTGTCGTGGGGCACGCCGTCAATTTCAGTCTGCAGGTGGATCTGGCCGTCGTCGCGTAGGGCGAAGCTCAGTTCGTCGCCGTGCTCGAGAAACTGGAACACGGTTTCCAGCTCGTGATAGCCATCGGCGCGGCGCCCAGTAATGTGCAGCCACAGGTTGAGCTTGGCCGGGGCCGGCAGTGTCAGCTTTTGCATCGAATCAGTGCCCCAGCTGGCGTGGCTGCCAGTCCTTGACTACCAGGGTCACGTCGATGTTCTCGCCGTGCAGCTTCAGGCGCTCGGGCAGCCAGTAGCCGTTCTGCTCCACATAGCTCAGGTATTCGACCTTCCAGCCGTCCTGGGCGAGGCTGGCCAGGCGGCTGTCGCCGTCGAGGGTCAGCTGGCTCTTGCTGTCCGGGGCGGGCAGGCCGCGCACCCACCAGACCAGGTGCGACACCGGCAGGCGCCAGCCCAGTTGTTCTTCCAGCAGCGCCTCGGGGTTAGCCGCCTCGTAGCGACCTTGGTTGGCGACTTCCAGCACTACGCCGCCGGGGCGCCCGGTCAAGCGTGCCGCGCCGCGGCCCAGGGGGCCGGCCAGGCGGATGTCGTAGTAGTCCTGGCGCTGCAGCCAGAACAGCGTGCCGCTGCCCGAATCACGCGGGGCGCGGATGCCGACCTTGCCGTTGATCTGCCAGCCGTCGAGATTGCCCAACTGCTGCTTGTGCTCGCGCCACAGCTGCGGGTTGCCCTGGCCCTGCACGGCTTCCTTGCTGCCGAAACCGGCGCAGCCGGCGAGCAGGGCGATGAGGGTGAAGGTGATGCAATGACGCAGGAACATGATTTACAGGCTCTCGGATCCGGTCAGGCGCAGGAGGGTCTTGCGCAGGATGGGGCTGTCGGCCTGGGCTTCGAAGCCCTTGGCCCAGACTTGGCGGGCTTCGCGGCGTTTGCCGTTGGCCCAGAGGACTTCGCCCAGGTGGGCGGCGACTTCATGATCAGGGAAGCGTTCGAAGGCCAGGCGCAGCTGGCGCTCGGCTTCCTCGAGGTTGCCCGTGCGATAGGCGATCCAGCCCATGCTGTCGAGCACGGCCGGGTCGTCCGGGGTGAGCTGGTGGGCTTTTTCGATCAGCGCCTTGGCTTCGCCGTAGCGGGTGGTGCGGTCGGCCAGGGTGTAGCCCAGGGCGTTGAGGGCCATGGCGTTTTCCGGCTCGCGGGCGATGATGGCGCGCAGGTCTTTTTCCATCTGCGCCAGATCGTTGCGTTTTTCGGCCAGCATGGCCCGGGTGTAGAGCAGGTTGAGGTCGTCGGGGTAGCGCTTGATTGCCTGCTCCAGCACCTGGGCGGCCTGAGTTTCCTTGCCGTTGTTGCCCAGGCTTTCGGCCTCGATCAGGTACAGCTGGATGGCGTAGTCCGGCTGCGCCTCTCGGGCCTCGGCGAGCAGTTTCGAGGCTTCGGCGCTGCGACCGTTGGCAATCAGGATATCGGCCTGGCGCAGTTGTGCCGGCAGGTAGTCCGGGCCGGGGCCGACCAGGGCGTACTCGCGCAGGGCGGCAGCCGGCTGGCTGCGTTCTTCACGGATGCGGCCGAGGTTGAGGTGGGCGGCATCGACATTGGCGTCACGCTCGACCAGTTCCTGCAGGTAGCCTTCGGCCTCGTCCCAGTGCTTGGTCTCCAGGCATACCAGGGCCAGCGAGTAGCGGATCTCGTCGTCTTCCGGGTATTGCTGGAGCAGGCTCTCAAACTCGGCCTTGGCGTCGTCGATGCGGTCCTGCTCGACCAGGGTGCGCGCGTAGGTCAGGCGCAGGCGCTTGTCTTCGGGGTTGTCGCGGATTGCGCCGCGCAGCAGCGGCAGGGCCTCCGGGCCGCGGTCCAGGGCCTGCAGCAGGCGGGCGCGCAGCAGCACCGGGGCGATCTCGCCATTCTGTGGCGGGTGGGCCTCGAGCAGGTCGAGGGCCTGTTGCGGCTTGTCATCCTGGTTCAGCAGCAAGGCCTTGCCAAACACCAGCTGGCTGTTCTCTGGGTACTTCACCAGCAGGCGGTCGAAGCTTTGCATCAAGCCGTCGCGGGTATGCTGGTCGGTCTCGGCGGCCGACAGGGCGAGGAAGTCGAAATGGGTATCGCCCTGGCCTTGCAACACCTTCTCCATATAAGTCATGGAGTCGTCGTAACGCCCGGCGCGTGCCAACTGGATGGCGGCGGCGCGCTGGGCGTCGAGGTTCTGCGGGTCGTTGCGGGCCCAGATCAGCGCGGTGTCCATGGCCGGCTCGTCGGCGCCCAGGTACTCGGCGATGCGATAGGCGCGTTCGGAGACAGCCGGGTCCTGGGTCTTCTCGGCCTGGTCGACGTAGTTGGCCAGGGCGATGTCGAAGCGGTTGCGCTGGCCGGCCAGCTCCGCCACCAGCAGGCTGTACAGGGTGTCCTGCTTGAACGATCCGTACACCACGGGCTTTTCCGCGCTCTTGCCGGCGTCGGCGGCGGGCGTCTGGACGTCCGTCTTCGGGGCCAGGCTCTGGCAGCCTTGAAGCAGGGCGAGGGCAAGCAGCAATGCGTAGGATTTGTTCATAGAGGCTTATAAAGAGGCTAAACCGGCGGTCGGAGCATGATGACACAAGCGCGATGGCAAACCCACCTGCGAAGGTCGTGGTGTGAAGCGGCGCTTCGGAGTATAGGGACAATGTATGGCGGTGGTGGTTCGCAAACGGCCTTGCGGCATCTTGCCCTTGCCCTTGCCCTTGCCCTTGCCCTTGCCGTTGCCGTTGCCGTTGCCGTTGTTTTTGCTTTGCTTCTAAGCGCGCGGTAGTTCAGGCAACGCAAAATGCGACTTCAGGAGGCCGAACGCAGGTCTTGCGGAGGGAGGTGACGGGCATGGATGCCCGTCAAGCGCTGCGCCCCAGGATGGGGCGTTCAGCGCGGTCCTCCCGGGAGCAAGGCCGGAGTGAGGGGACCCCGGAGCGAAGCGTAGGGGCCGGATGAATGGAGCCGGGCGGCTTTGGTTACTTTGGCCGTCCAAAGTAACCCGCCGTAAGGGCGGAAAGGTGACTGTGAGTCGCCGCAGCGAATGAATGCGCATACAGCTTTCAATACACACGCTCTAAAAAGCCAAAGCCAAAGCCAAAGGCAGATAGAGGTGGCGGGACAGCCAATAGCCTGGCCGCATTAGCACAATAGCGAACGGTGGTTGTTCTAAAACCTGCGAAGTAGGACAATTATCGGCTTCACGTCCCAACCAGCGATCTTGCATGGCCTTTCTTGCCCTTGGTATCAACCATAAGACTGCCTCGGTAGACGTACGCGAGCGCGTGGCGTTTACGCCCGAGCAGCTGGTCGATGCCCTGCAGCAGCTGTGCCGACTGACCGCCAGCCGCGAAGCGGCGATCCTGTCGACCTGCAACCGTAGCGAACTCTATATAGAACAGGACCACCTTGCCGCCGATGCTGTGCTGCAATGGCTGGCCGACTATCACCAGCTGAGCCTCGACGAGCTGCGCGCCAGCGCCTATGTCCACGAGGAGCACGACGCGGTCCGGCACATGATGCGGGTGGCCTCCGGCCTCGATTCGCTGGTGCTCGGCGAGCCGCAGATCCTCGGCCAGATGAAGTCGGCCTACGCCGTGGCGCGCGAGGCGGGCACCGTCGGGCCGCTGCTCGGGCGCCTGTTCCAGGCCACCTTCAGTGCCGCCAAGCAGGTGCGCACCGACACCGCCATTGGCGAGAACCCGGTGTCGGTGGCATTTGCCGCGGTCAGCCTGGCCAAACAGATCTTCTCCGACCTGGGCCGCAGCCAGGCGCTGCTGATCGGCGCCGGCGAGACCATCACCCTGGTCGCCCGTCACCTGCACGAGCAGGGCGTGCGGCGTATCGTCGTGGCCAACCGTACCCTGGAGCGCGCCAGTATCCTCGCCGAGCAGTTCGGTGCCCATGCGGTGCTGCTGGCGGACATCCCGCAGGAGCTGGCCAACAGTGACATCGTCATCAGTTCCACCGCCAGCCAGTTGCCGATCCTGGGCAAGGGCGCGGTGGAGAGTGCGCTGAAACAGCGCCGGCACAAGCCGATCTTCATGGTCGACATCGCCGTGCCGCGAGACATCGAACCGCAGGTCGGCGAGCTGGACGACGTCTACCTCTATACCGTCGACGACTTGCATGAAGTGGTCGCGGAAAACCTCAAGAGCCGCCAGGGCGCGGCCCAGGCCGCCGAGGAACTGGTATCGGCGGGCGCGGACGACTTCATGGTGCGCCTGCGCGAGCTGGCGGCGGTGGACGTGCTCAAGGCCTACCGCCAGCAGAGCGAGCGCCTGCGCGACGAGGAACTGCAGAAGGCCCAGCGCCTGCTGGCCAACGGCGGCAACCCCGAGGACGTGCTCATGCAGCTGGCCCGGGGCCTGACCAACAAGCTGTTGCATGCTCCCAGCGTGCAACTGAAAAAGCTCTCCGCCGAAGGCCGCGTCGATGCGCTGGCCATGGCCCAGGAACTCTTCGCCCTCGACGAGGGCTCGACGGACAAATCCCCGCAATGAAAGCGTCGCTGCTGAACAAACTGGACACGCTCCAGGACCGCTTCGAGGAACTCACCGCGTTGCTCGGTGATGCCGAAGTCATTTCCGATCAGACGCGCTTTCGCGCCTATTCCCGCGAATATGCCGAAGTGGAACCGGTCATCGGGGCCTATAAAGAGTGGCGCAAGGTCCAGGACGACCTCGAAGGTGCCCAGGCGTTGCTCAAGGACGCCGACCCTGACCTGCGCGAGATGGCGGTCGAGGAGGTGCGCGAGGCGAAGGAGCAACTGGTGGGCCTTGAGTCGACGCTGCAGCGCATGCTGCTGCCGAAGGACCCTAACGATGGGCGCAACGTGTTCCTGGAAATCCGTGCCGGCACCGGTGGTGACGAGGCGGCAATCTTCTCCGGCGACCTGTTCCGCATGTACTCGCGCTATGCCGAGAAGCGCGGCTGGCGCCTGGAGATCCTCTCCGAGAACGAAGGCGAGCACGGTGGCTACAAGGAGATCATTGCCCGGGTCGAAGGGGACAGCGTCTACGGCAAGCTGAAGTTCGAGTCCGGTGCGCATCGCGTGCAGCGTGTGCCGGAAACCGAGTCGCAAGGCCGTATCCATACCTCCGCCTGCACCGTGGCGGTTTTGCCCGAGCCCGATGAGCAGGTGGCGATCGAGATCAACCCGGCCGACCTGCGCGTGGACACCTACCGCGCATCCGGTGCCGGTGGCCAGCACGTCAACAAGACCGATTCGGCGATCCGCATCACCCACTTGCCCACTGGCATCGTGGTCGAGTGCCAGGAAGAACGTTCGCAGCACAAGAACCGTGCCCGCGCCATGTCCTGGTTGTCGGCCAAGCTCAACGACATGCAGACCAGCGCCGCGCAGAACGCCATTGCCAGCGAGCGCAAGCTGCTGGTCGGCTCGGGCGACCGCTCCGAGCGCATCCGCACCTACAATTACCCGCAGGGCCGGGTCACCGACCACCGTATCAACCTCACCTTGTACTCGCTCGACGATGTTCTCGCCGGTGGCGTGGACGCGGTGATCGAACCGTTGCTGGCCGAATACCAGGCCGATCAGCTGGCTGCCCTGGGGGACTGAGATGACCATCATCGCCAGCTTGTTGCGCAACGCGCAGCTGCCCGACTCGCCAACCGAACGGCTGGACGCCGAGCTGCTCCTGGCCGCGGCCCTGGGCAAATCGCGCAGCTACCTGCACACCTGGCCCGAGCGCATCGTCAGCAGCGAGGCGGCAGCCGCCTTCGCCGGCTACCTCGAGCGCCGTCGCGCCGGTGAACCGGTGGCCTATATCCTCGGCCAGCAAGGGTTTTGGAAGCTGGACCTGGAAGTGGCGCCGCACACACTGATCCCGCGCCCGGACACCGAGCTGCTGGTGGAGACCGCCCTGGAGCTGGTTTCGCCCAAGCCCGCCCGGGTGCTCGACCTGGGCACCGGCACCGGGGCCATCGCCCTGGCCCTGGCCAGCGAGTGTCCTGGTTGGCAGGTGACGGCGGTGGACCGTATCGACGAGGCCGTGGCCCTGGCCGAGCGCAACCGCCAGCGCCTGGGCCTGGGCAATGTCCAGGTGCGTGCCAGCCACTGGTTCGACGCCCTCGCCGGTGAGCGTTTCGACTTGATCCTCAGCAACCCGCCCTACATCCGCGCCGCCGACCCGCACCTGGTGGCCGGTGACGTGCGTTTCGAACCCAGCAGCGCACTGGTGGCCGGTGAAGACGGGCTGGACGATCTGCGCGTGATCGTCGCCCAGGCGCCAGGGCATCTGTTGCCTGGTGGCTGGCTGCTGCTCGAACATGGCTACGATCAATCCGCCGCGGTTCGTGAATTGCTGGTGATCGGCGGCTTCACCGAGGTGGTCAGCCGCGTTGACCTGGGTGGCCATGAACGCATCAGCCTGGGGCGCCTGCCATGCTGAGCGACCAGGAACTGTTGCGCTACAGCCGGCAGATCCTGTTGTCGCAGGTGGATATCGACGGCCAGTTGCGCCTGAAACACAGCAAGGCCTTGGTCATCGGCCTGGGCGGGCTGGGCTCGCCGGTGGCGCTGTACCTCGCTGCGGCGGGTGTCGGTGAGCTACACCTGGCCGATTTCGACACCGTCGACTTGACCAACCTCCAGCGCCAGGTGATCCACGACAGCGACAGCGTCGGCATGAGCAAGGTCGATTCGGCTATCAGGCGGTTGCAGGCGATCAACCCACAAATCAGCCTGGTCGCTCATCGCCAGGCGCTGGACGAGGATTCGCTGGCCGCCGCGGTGGCTGCAGTCGACGTGGTGCTGGACTGCTCCGACAACTTCGGCACCCGCGAGGCGGTCAACGCCGCCTGCGTCGCCGCTGGCAAACCGCTGGTCAGCGGCGCGGCGATCCGCCTCGAGGGCCAGTTGTCGGTATTCGACACACGGCGCGACACCAGCCCCTGCTACCACTGCCTGTATGGCCATGGCAGCGAAGCTGAACTGACTTGCAGCGAGGCCGGGGTGATCGGCCCGTTGGTGGGGCTGGTCGGTAGCCTGCAGGCACTGGAGGCCCTGAAGCTGCTGGCCGGTTTTGGCGAGCCACTGGTGGGGCGCCTGTTGCTGATCGACGCCTTGAGTACCCGCATGCGCGAGCTGCGGGTCAAGCGCGATCCGGCCTGCGCCGTGTGTGCCACGCGCCATGGCTGAGCGCACGGCGCCGGTGGGCGTGATGGACTCCGGCGTCGGCGGCTTGTCGGTGCTGGCCGAAATCCAGCGCCTGCTGCCCAGCGAGTCCTTGTTGTACGTGGCCGACAGCGGCCATGTGCCGTATGGCGAGAAATCGCCGGACTACATTCGCCAGCGCCTGCGGCACATCGCCGGGTTTTTCCACGAGCAGGGCGCCAAGGCCATGGTGTTGGCGTGCAACACCGCCACCGTGGCTGCGGTGGCTGACCTGCGCGAGCTGTACCCGGACTGGCCGCTGGTGGGCATGGAGCCAGCAGTCAAGCCGGCGGCGGCGGCGACCCGTTCCGGCGTGGTCGGTGTGCTGGCGACCACCGGTACCCTGCAGAGCGCCAAGTTCGCCGCCTTGCTCGACCGTTTCGCCAATGATGTGCGGGTGGTCACCCAGCCTTGCCCCGGGCTGGTCGAGCGTATCGAGGCGGGCGACCTGTTCAGTGAGCAGCTGCGCCAATTGCTGTCAGGCTATGTGAAGCCGTTACTGGCGGCCGGCTGTGACACTTTGATCCTGGGCTGCACCCACTATCCCTTCCTGCGGCCGATGCTGGCCGAAATGGTGCCTGCTGAGGTGGCGATCATCGACACCGGGGCTGCCGTGGCGCGCCAACTGCAAAGGCTGCTGGAGGCGCGCGGGCTCCTCGGCGAGGGCCCGGCGCAGGCGACTGCATTCTGGAGCAGTGGAGAGCCGGAGCGCCTGCAGAAGGTCTTGCCGTTGTTATGGCATCAGCCTGGCAGCGTGCAGCGCTTCCTGCCTTGAGCTGACCCATGCAGGAGCGGGCAAGCCCGCACCTGCATGTATCAGCTGTGCTTCGGTAGCGGCCACAACTCGCCTGGCTCGAGAACCTCAAGCACCAGTTCGGGTTGACGCTGACCCAGGCGTGCCAGCAACTCCTGGGCAGCACTTTGCGCCGTCCAGGGCTCCGGAATGACCTGTGCCGAGGTCACCGGGGTTTTCAGCGATTGTGGCGCCACCACGGTCAGGTCTATACCCAGCGCCTTCAGGGCGGGACGCTGCAGACGAAGCCACTGTGGCAGGCTGTTGCTGCCACTGGCTGGCTGGTTCGGCTCGTACAACTGCAATGCCGAGTAACGGCTTAGAACGGCCATGACCTGGGGGTGGTCACCTTTGGCCAGATGCGGCAATGCGCCGACCAGGCTCTGTTCGGTGGCGCGCAGGTTGCTGCTGACGATCTGTTCGAACAGTTGCGCATCCGTCACATCGACGGGCAGGTAATCGCAGGTTCCGGCATTGATGATCAGGCAATCCAGCGCGCTCCAGCGGCTCGGTAGGCGCAGGGCGGCGTCCGGCAAGTGGTCCCCAAGGCGCACCAAGTGCCCACCGTAGCGTTGGCCCAGGTTGTCGAGTTCCTGGCTATCCCTGCCACTGGCGGCAACCTCGTGCCCGCGCGCGAGCAACTGCTCCACCAAGGCCAGGCCAAGTCCGTGGCTGGCGCCCGTAATCCAGAAGCGACGTGTCATGCTCTATGCCCCCTGATCCTGCCAGCTGGACAAGCTTTTGAAGGCTTCCAATGCGCGTTGGCGACTGCTATCGAGATCGACTATCGGGCCCGAGTAATTATTAGTAGCAAATAGATCGGGAGATTTCACCGGGTAGTGAATCGATTTATCGTCCCTGCCCTTCAATTCCGGCAGCCATCGACGAATGAACATGCCCTTCGGGTCAAAGCGCTGCGACTGGGTAACGGGATTGAAAATGCGGAAATAGGGCACTGCGTCAGTGCCTGTAGAGGCGCTCCACTGCCAGCCGCCGTTGTTGGCGGCCAGATCGCCGTCTATCAGGTGGCGCATGAAATGCCTCTCGCCATATCGCCAGTCGATCAGCAGGTTCTTGCTGAGGAACATGGCGACGATCATGCGCAGCCGGTTGTGCATCCAGCCGGTGTGCAGCAACTGACGCATGGCTGCATCGATGATAGGGAAGCCGGTGCGGCCTTCCTTCCAGGCTTGCAGGTCGCCAGGCGCATCACGCCAAGGCAGCGCCTCGGTGTGTGGGCGGAAGGCGCGATGCCGCGAGACCCGGGGATAACCCACCAGGGTGTGCTTGTAGAACTCGCGCCATAGCAGCTCGTTGACCCATGTCTGCACACCGACGCTGCCACTGTCGAACTCACCCCGGTTGCTCCCAAGGGCCGCGTGCAGGCACTGACGTGGCGAGACCACACCCGCAGCCAGGTAAGGCGAAAGCTGGCTGGTACCGGCCTTGGCGGGCAAGTCGCGCAGTTGTGCGTAATCCTCGACGGTTTCGTCGACAAAGCGCTGCAACCGCTGCCGTGCTTCATCCTCACCGGCGGGCCAGTGCTGGCGCAGGGCGTCGGAAGGTGCCTCGAAGCCGTCGATACGCTCGGGTATGGCGTCGCCGTGAATACCCAGCGCCTCTTGACGACGTACAGGTGGAACGAGAGAGGGGAGGCTGCGGTGCAGATGTTCCAGGCAGACCCGTTTGAACTGGCTGAAGACCTGGAAATACTGGCCTGCGCGGGTCAGCACGCTACCGGGCCTGAACAGCAACTGGTCGAGGTGGGCGGTAGCGCCAATTCCTGCGTGTTGCAGCAGGTTCCGAGTCGCTTCGTCGCGCCGGGTCTCGTTGATGCCGTATTCCTCGTTCCAGTGCACGGCCTCGATGCTGTGCTGGCGGCAGACATCGTGCACGCATTGCGGGACGTCTTCCCAGGTATCGACTTGGCGAATCAACAGCGGAATATTCAGCGCCGCGAGTGACTGGTGCAGCAGCCGCAGGTTGCGCAGCCAGAAGTCGACCTTGCAGGGTGCGTCGTCATGGGCCAGCCACTGGCCAGGACTGGCGACCCACAGGGCCACGGTCGGGCCGTGCTGGCAGGCGGCCGCGAGAGCGGTGTTATCGTCCACACGCAGGTCATTGCGTAGCCATATCAATTGCATGGAAAACGAGCCCAAGTTGGTCAGGGTTGTTGAAGGCCGCGCAAGGCAGCTTGCGGGCTATCGAACAAGTACAGATCGGATAGCGACAATGCGCGTAGCTCGGCCTCATGGAGAGTGACCCGGCCGCCGCCCAGGAGTTTCCTCACGGTGATCTCCTTCAGCATGCGGCCCAGTGCGGCGAGGTCGGGGCGGCGTCCGAGGTGCAGCAGCAGCGCTTGTGGCTGTAAGCGCTCCACGGCTTGGCGCAGCTGACGAGGCTCGACCGACCACTCGAGAATCTCCAGAGGGTGGCCATTGCTGCTCAGCAGCCAGGCGCAGAGCCAGAACTCCGGGTCGAAGGCTGTATCGTCCGTACGGGCGAGCAGCACGCAGGGGCCGGTGAGCGAGTGGCCGTCGTGATAGACCCGCGCGCCCAGCTTGCTGCGCAGCCAGGTGTGAAAGAACACTTGCTCCAGGCGGGCATCGAAATGGGTTTGCCAGCGCAGGGTGAGGGACTCCAGCAGGGGCAGGAGCAGGTATTCGCACACGGTCACGGCAGGGTAGAGGGCCATCATCTGGTTCAACAGCTGGTCCAGGGGGCGCTGGGCAAGGCGGGCGATCGCCGTGATCAATTGCTCGACGCGTTCGCCCCATTCGCCTTGGAGGGTTGGCGTGGCGGCCTTGGTGTTGTCCAGCAGCTCGCGCACCTGGCTGATTGCGGCGCCGCGCTCCAGCCAGCGTAGCGCGGCCTGGACCCTTTGTACCTGGTCTTGTGGATAGAGGCGGTGGCCTTTGGGTGTGCGCTGGGGCTTGATCAGGCCGTAGCGACGCTCCCAGGCGCGCAGGGTGACCGGATTGACGCCGGTGAGCCGCGCCACCTCACCGATGGGCAGAAGTTCGTCAGATGGCATTGCGTAATCCAAGGTCTTCCGGGTGGGGTTGCAGGTAGGCCTGTTGCAACAGGTAAGGGTCGGGATGGCAGCGCAAATGGTGCTTGAGCAGGGTCAGTGGGACCACCAGCGGCACTACGCCTCTCTGGTACTGGCCGATGACCTGCTGCAGCTCGGCCTTGTCGCTTTGGCCCAGGTTGTTGCGCAGGTACCCGCTCAGGTGCTGCAGCACATTGCCGTGGGTGCCGCGGCTGGCGCATCGGCGCAGGGCCTGCATCAGCTGGCTGAAGTATTGCAGGCCGAGTTGCAACGGGTCGTCGTCCCGGCGCATGTTGCCAAGCAGGCGGCCAAGGGTCCGGTACGCCTGGGGGTTGTGGGCCATCAACAGGTACTTGTAGCGGGCATGGAAGCGAATCAGAGCGCCGCGGCTCATGCCCTGGCGCAGCTGCTGCTGCCAGTCGGCGTAGGCATACACACGGGCGATGAAGTTTTCTCGCAGTACCGGGTCGTGCAGGCGACCTTCTTCCTCGACCGGCAGGTCCGGGCGCAGGGCGCAGAAAGCCGCGGCATAGACACCGCGGCCATGGTGAGGCGGGCGGCTGTCTTCCTGATAGACCTTGACCCGTTCGAGGCCACAGGACGGTGACTTTTGCATGAAAATGTAGCCGCAGATATCGTCCAGTTCGCCGGCCATCTGCTCACCGTAGGCGCGCAGTGGGCCGGCGAGGTCGGTGGTGCTGTTGCGCGTGCCGGTGACCGCTGGATGTGCAGGGTCCCCCACCAGGCGGATAGGTTCGCGCGGGGTGCCCAGGCCGATGGCGACTTCGGGGCACAGCGGCGCCCAGTCAAAGTGCTTATCGAGCAGGTCAAGACACAGGCTGGAGGCCTTGTGGCCGGCGTTGTAGCGCACGTTGAGGCCGGTCAGGCAGGCGCTGATGGCCAGGCGTGGCTTGCCGTTGGGCGTGGGAGCGTTCATCACTGTCTCCGAATGACTTGTACAGGCAGCACAATTTGTACAAGGCAATTTCAGCACAGATGAAAACTTATACAAACAATTTTTTTGTATAAGTTTAATGAGCGCCTATTCCAGGTGCTCCAACAAGCGCCTGGCGGCTTCCTGGCCGCTAAGCCAGGCGCCCTCGACGCGCCCGGACAGGCACCAGTCGCCACAGGCGTACAGGCCCAGGTCGGCATCGGCCAGCGCGCCCCACTCATGGTTGCTGGTGGGGCGGGCGTAGAGCCAGCGGTGGGCGAGGGCAAAGGTTGGCGCGGGCACCACGCAACCGACCAGTTCGGCGAACTCACCCCGCAGTTGCTCGATCACTTCCTCCTTGGCCAGGTCGATATGCTGCCTGCTCCAGCTGGAGGTGGCATGCAGCACCCAGGTGTCGAGTTGCTCGTCACGGCCTGGCTTGCTGCGGTTGCGCGCCAGCCAGTCGAGCGGGTTGTCCTGGACGAAGCAGCCCTGCATCGGGGTGTCGAGTGGTGTCTCGAAGCCCAGGGCGATGGCCCAGGTCGGCTCCATCTGTACACCGGCGGCAACCGCCGCGAGTTTCGGCGCGGCCGCCAGCAGCGGTGTGGCCTGAGGGGCCGGCACGGCGATCACCACGCGGCTGAACGGCCCATGGCTGCAGCCTTCGGTGTCCTGCAGGTGCCAGTACTGCTTGCCACGGAACACTTCGGCGATGCGGCAGCCGAAATTGACCGTGACATCCTTGAGCAGGCCACGGGTGATGGCGCTCATGCGCGGCACGCCGACCCAGCGGACCTGTTCGTCGGGGGAGGGCGTCAGTTCGCCATCGCGGTAGTTGTACAACTGCGGTTTCCACTGCTCGGCCCAGCCTGAGGCGACCCAGTGCTGGACCTGTTCGACGAAGCGCCGGTCACGTGCCGTGAAGTACTGCGCGCCCAGGTCGAGGGCCCCGGCCTCGCTGCGCTTGCTGGCCATGCGGCCTCCGCTGCCATGGCCCTTGTCGAACAGGTGGACGGTCTGCCCGGCCTTCTGCAGGGCCTGGGCTGCGGACAGGCCGGCGATACCGGCTCCGATGATGGCGATGGGTACTGTCATGATGGCCTCTTCGAACCTAGCTTTACGCAGCGTACGCTGCCAGGCAAACCTGTACAATGCACAATGTTTGTATAAGGTTATTCCGCTCGATAGGCAGGTGGCCTATGTTTATCCGAGAGCGATCGGTCAAAAAAGTGCCTTGATCTTAAAAATAGACCACGGCCGCCAACTGTGAGGACACAGCCATGCATATATTGCTGACCGGCGGTACCGGCCTTATCGGCCAACACCTTTGCCAACGGTGGCAGGCCGAGGGCCATCGGCTGACGGTCTGGAGCCGCCGGCCGGAACAGGTGGCGAAAATCTGTGGCACTGGAGTGCGTGGCGTCGCGCGGCTGGACGATATCGCCGCCGCCGACCCAGTGGATGCGGTCATCAACCTGGCCGGCGCGCCCATCGCCGATCGTCCCTGGACTGCGGCGCGCCGTACCCTGCTCTGGGCCAGCCGGGTGGCGCTCACCGAGCAGCTGCTGGCCTGGCTGGAGCGCCGCGACCAGCGCCCGTCGGTGCTGATCTCGGGCTCTGCGGTGGGCTGGTACGGCGACGGCGGCGAGCGCGAGCTCACGGAGAGCTCGGCCCCGGTGAAGGAGGACTTCGCCAGCCAGCTGTGCATCGCCTGGGAGGAGACTGCCCTGCGTGCGCAGGCATTGGGTATCCGCGTCGTGCTGGTGCGCACCGGCCTGGTGCTGGCTGCCGATGGCGGCTTTTTGTCGCGCCTGCGCCTGCCCTACAAACTGGGCCTTGGCGGGCCATTGGGCGATGGTCGGCAGTGGATGCCTTGGGTGCATATCGACGATCAAATCGCCTTGATTGATTTTCTCATGCAGCAAAAGGAAGCCAGCGGTCCCTATAATGCCTGCGCGCCGGAGCCGGTACGCAACCGCGAGTTCGCCAAGCGCCTGGGGCGCACCTTGCATCGTCCGGCATGGATGCCGATGCCGGCGCTGCTGCTCAAGGCCGGGCTCGGCGAGATGTCGACGCTGCTGCTCGGTGGCCAGCGCGCCCGCCCTGTGCGTCTGCTGGCGGCGGGTTTCACGTTCCGTTTCAACGATCTGCAATCGGCGTTGGACAACCTGTCCAGCCGCCTCTGACATAGGACGCTGCATGACCGATCATGCCCTGCTGCTGGTCAACCTCGGTTCGCCGGCTTCCACCTCGGTGGCCGACGTGCGCCGCTACCTCAACCAGTTCCTGATGGACCCGTACGTGATCGATCTGCCCTGGCCGGTGCGGCGGTTGCTGGTGTCGCTGATCCTGATCAAGCGGCCGGAGCAGTCTGCCCATGCCTATGGGTCGATCTGGTGGGACGAAGGCTCGCCCCTGGTGGTACTGACCCGCCGCCTGCGCCAGGCGATGGTCGAGCATTGGCCCCATGGCCCGGTGGAGATCGCCATGCGCTATGGCGAGCCGGCACTGCCTGGCGTGCTCGAGCGCCTGGCTGCGCAAGGTGTGCGCAAGGTGACGTTGGCACCGCTTTATCCACAGTTCGCCGACAGTACCGTGACCACGGTGGTGGAACTGGCGAAGCAGACCATCGCCGAGCGCCGGCTGCCCCTGCAGACCCGCGTGCTCCAGCCGTTCTACGAGCATCCCGACTATATCGAGGCATTGGTCGCCAGCGCCCGCCCGTACCTCGAGCAGGACTACGATCACCTGTTGCTGAGCTTCCATGGTTTGCCTGAGCGACACCTGAAAAAGCTCGACCCCACCGGCAATCACGACTTCCAGGCCGCCGACTGCTGCAAGGACGCCAGCGCCGAGATGCGCGCGGTGTGTTATCGCGGCCAGTGCCTGGCCACGGCCAGGGCCTTCGCGACGAAGATGGGCATTCCGGACGGCAAGTGGTCAGTATCGTTCCAATCGCGCCTGGGCCGGGCCAAGTGGATCGAGCCCTACACCGAAACGCGGCTGGATGAACTGGGCAAGGCGGGGGTGAAGAAGTTGCTGGTGATGTGCCCGGCTTTTGTTGCCGACTGCATCGAGACGCTGGAAGAGATCGGTATGCGCGGCAGTGAGCAGTTCATCGAGGCCGGCGGCAAGGAGCTGGTGCTGGTGCCGTGCCTGAACGATCACCCGGAGTGGGTGAGGGTGCTGGCGGGGATGTGCGAGAAGGCCTGAGCGTGAGTTCGTGGTGCTGCGTGGGAGCGGGCTTGCCCCGCGATGGCGATGGCCTGGGCTGACGCCATCGCGGGACAAGCCCGCTCTCACATAGGTGCAGCTACTTAGTCATTCAAGGCAACTGATCATCCAGCTTCTTGTTCTTCCAGCCATCATTGCCCGGCAGGATCAGATTCAGGGCAATGGCCACCACGGCGCACAGGGCGATGCCCTTCAGGCCCCAGTCGTCCGGGCCGTCACCGCTGCCGATCAGCACGCCGCCGATACCGAACACCAGGGTCACCGAGACGATCACCAGGTTGCGGGCTTCGGCCAGGTCGATCTTGTGGCGGATCATGGTGTTCATGCCCACCGCGGCGATCGAGCCGAACAACAGGCAGAGAATGCCGCCCATCACCGGCACCGGAATGCTCTGCAGCAATGCGCCGAATTTGCCGATGAAGGCCAGGGTGATGGCGAAGACCGCCGCCCAGGTCATGATCTTCGGGTTGTAGTTCTTGGTCAGCATCACCGCGCCGGTCACTTCGGCGTAGGTGGTGTTGGGCGGGCCGCCGAACAGGCCGGCTGCCGTGGTGGCCAGGCCGTCACCCAGCAGCGTGCGGTGCAGGCCGGGTTTTTTCAGGTAGTCGCGGCCGGTCACGCTGCCCACTGCAATCACCCCGCCGATGTGTTCGATCGCCGGGGCCAGGGCCACGGGCACGATGAACAGAATGGCCTGCCAGTTGAAGGCTGGCGCGGTGAAGTTGGGCAGTTCCAGCCATGGGGCCGCGGCGATCTTGGCAGTGTCGACCACGCCGAAGGCGAACGACAGAGCGAAGCCCACCAGCACGCCGGAAATGATCGGTACCAGACGGAATATGCCTTTGCCGAACACGGCCACGATCAGCGTGGTCAGCAGTGCCGGCATGGAGATCAGCATGGCGGTCTTGTACGGCATCAGCGCAGCGCCGTCACCACCCTTGCCCATCGCCATGTTGGCGGCAATCGGCGCCATGGCCAGGCCGATGGAAATGATCACCGGGCCGATGACCACCGGCGGCAGCATTCGGTCGATGAAACCGGTGCCCTTGATCTTCACCATCAGGCCCATGAAGGTGTACACGAAGCCTGCCGCCATGACGCCGCCCATGGTCTCGGCCAGGCCGAACTGGCCCTTGGCGAGGATGATCGGGGTGATGAAAGCGAAGCTCGAGGCCAGGAACACCGGAACCTGACGGCCCGTGACCAGCTGGAACAGCAGGGTGCCGATGCCGGCGGTGAACAGCGCCACATTGGGGTCGAGGCCGGTGATCAGCGGCATCAGCACCAGCGCGCCGAATGCCACGAAGAGCATCTGCGCGCCCGAAACGACCTGGCGCCAGAGCGGGTCGTTGAAGCCGTCCTGCATGGTCAGGCGTCCTTCTGCTTGGTGCCGAAGATCTTGTCGCCGGCATCACCCAAGCCCGGCACGATGTAGCCGTGCTCGTTGAGGCGCTGGTCGATCGAGGCGGTATAGATCTGCACGTCCGGGTGGGCTTTTTCCACCACTTCGATGCCTTCGGGCGCCGCGACCAGGACCATGGCGCGGATTTCCTTGCAGCCGGCTTTTTTCAGCAGGTCGATGGTGGCGACCATCGAGTTGCCGGTGGCCAGCATCGGGTCGATGATCAGGGCCAGGCGCTGGTTGATATCCGGCGCGAGCTTCTCCAGGTAGGTATGGGCCTCGAGGGTTTCTTCGTTGCGAGCCACGCCCACGGCGCTGACTTTGGCGCCGGGGATCAGGCTGAGCACGCCGTCGAGCATGCCGATGCCGGCGCGCAGGATCGGCACTACGGTGATCTTCTTGCCGGCGATTTTCTCGACTTGCACCTTGCCGCACCAGCCGTCGATCTCGTAGGTTTCGAGCGGCAGGTCCTGGGTGGCTTCATAGGTCAGCAGTGCACCGACTTCCTGGGCGAGTTCGCGAAAATTCTTGGTGCTGATATCGGCACGGCGCATCAGGCCGAGCTTGTGGCGGATCAGCGGATGGCGGATCTCACGAGTAGGCATAGGGGGAGGGCTCCGGGAGGCGGGCAAAAAAACCGCGCTAGATTAATCTATTCAGTCCTTGATGTCGTGCAGTCATTGTGCACGTTAGTCCATAAAGGCTTGATCTGGGACGAGCGGATGCGTACCTTTGCCCGCTTTTCCAAAACGCACCCCCTGGAGAGCGCCATGTCCGCCGATCTCGAGCATATCCGTCAAGTGATGCGCGAGGCTGATTGCCTGTACAACGAAGCCGAGGTCGAGGCCGCCATCGCCGAGGTCGGTAAACAGATCTGCAAGGACCTGCACGACAAGAACCCGGTGGTCTTCTGCGTGATGAACGGTGGCCTGATCTTCTCCGGCAAGCTGCTGACCCACCTGCAGTTCCCGTTGGAGGCCTCGTACCTGCACGCCACCCGTTACCGCAACACCACCAGCGGTGGCGAGCTGTTCTGGAAGGCCAAGCCGGAAGTGTCGTTCATCGACCGTGACGTACTGATCGTCGACGATATCCTCGACGAAGGGCACACCCTCAGCGCCATCATCGAGTTCTGCAAGCACGCCGGCGCCCGCGCCGTGCACACCGCAGTGCTGATCGACAAGGACCACGACCGCAAGGCCAGCCCGGACCTGAAGGCCACCTACACCGGCTTGTCGTGCGTCGATCGCTACGTCTTCGGCTACGGCATGGATTACAAGGGCTACTGGCGTAACGCCAACGGCCTCTTCGCCGTCAAGGGGATGTGAGCATGCGCCAGCCTGCGTTCCTCGATCAGTCGTTGTTCGTCGGGCTGGTACAAAAGGCCGCCGAGAGTCCGCGTGGCCGTCAGCACCACAACTTCCACCAGATGGAAGAGCCCTGCCACCGCATGGCGGTGGGTTTGCAGCCAGCTACCTACATCCCACCGCACAGGCACCTGAGTGACGACAAGGCCGAGGTCCTGATCGTCCTCAAGGGGCGCTTGGGGTTGCTGATCTTCGATGACCTGGGACAGGTCACCGACAAACGTGTGCTGCAGGCGGGCGGCGAGTGTCTTGGGGTCGACCTGGTGCCTGGCACCTACCATGGCCTGGTGGTGCTCGAGGCCGACAGCGTCATGTTCGAGTGCAAGGCCGGGCCGTACCGGGCGGTGGGCGAGGGGGAGCACGCTCACTGGGCGCCGCGTGAAGGTGAAGCGGCTGTTGCCGAGTATCACGCCTGGATGCGCGCGCAGTTCGATTGAGCTTGTGCCCAATCTTGAGCCCGCTCCCTTACTTCAGGACTGGGCTTGCTCCGCGACAGGGCCTGTGCGTAGAGTGCCTGCTCATGCCAAGGAGCCCTACATGCGTGCGATCGTCCCCCTCTTGATGGCGGTGAGCCTGCCGCTTGCCGCCGCACCGCTGCACAGCCAGTTCCTCCCGCCTGACGACCTCTCACTGCGCCAGGAAGCACCGGCCAGCCAGCAACTGCTGCAGGTCACCGACTACAGTGTGGTGGTCGGCACCCAGCGCCAGTCCGACCAGCAGCCGATCCCGATCACCTCCTCCTTGCTGGTGCGCCTGAAGGGCAAGCCGCTGAGCAAGGGCTCGACCATCGGCCAGGTCCTGCTCAATTTCGACGGCGAGGGCGGCAAGAGCCTGAAGAAGCCGGTGTACGACGACAAGACCCGCACCCTGACGCTCAACTACCCGCTGGCCAACTACCGTGTGGTCATGGACCTGCTGCGTAACGAGACGCTCTACGTTCAGTTCCTCACCTATGCCAACGGCCATATCTGGGCGGATCTGCACACCGGCACCGTACGTACGCGTTGAGGCTCGCCGTCGCCGGGGGGTAAACTGCCGTCCTTCGAAAATGTCCGTGATGGTCCAGTTGGAGTCGGCGATGCGTAAAGACAAGAAACAAGTGATTGGTGACGAGATCAGCGACGAGTACATCAAGACGTTCCTGCAATTCGAGCCGGCCGATGGCCTGACCTCGCCTTCGCATCACAAGCTGATCAAAGGTTACCGTGGTTTGCGCGTCGACGACTTCGAGCGTTACGTCGGTTTCTTCGTGGCGGCCGGCTACGATCTGGACGGCAAGGACGAACATGGCAAGACCTTCGCCGAGGCGATCGCCGACCAGCGCAATGCGCCGGAGTACATCGAGATCATCGACAACGCCCGCGGCTGATCTGGCAGGCCCGCTTTGCGGGCGCGGCCCAGGCACAAAAAAACGCCCCGAAGGGCGTTTTTTCGTTTCAGCCGGATCAGGCGTAATGCTTGGCCGGGCTGCTTTCCACCAGCTCCAGCGCCACATCGTTTTCAGCGCTGATCTTGTGGTAAAGGGCCGCGTCGGCGGCCAGGGTCTTCTCACGGGCGGGGAAGATTTCCTTGAGCTTGGCGGCCCAGGCGCCCTTGGCCTGCTCGGGGAAGCAGCGCTCGATCAGCTCGAGCATGATCGACACGGTCACCGAGGCGCCCGGCGATGCGCCAAGCAGCGCGGCCAGGCTGCCGTCCTCGGCCGAGACCAGCTCGGTGCCGAACTGCAGGATGCCGCCTTTCTTCGGATCCTTCTTGATGATCTGCACCCGCTGGCCGGCCACTTCCAGGCGCCAGTCCTCGGCTTTCGCCTCCGGGTAGAAGCGGCGCAGCGATTCCAGGCGCTGCTCCATCGATTGCATCACTTCGCTGACCAGGTACTTGGTCAGGTCCATGTTGTCACGGGCCACGGCCAGCATCGGGCCGATGTTGCCCATGCGCACCGACAACGGCAGGTCCATGAAGGAGCCGTGCTTGAGGAACTTGGTGGTGAAGCCGGCGTATGGTCCGAACAGCAGCGATTTCTTGCCGTCGACCACGCGGGTGTCCAGGTGCGGCACCGACATCGGCGGGGCGCCGACCGCCGCCTGGCTGTAGACCTTGGCCTGGTGCTGCTTGACGATTTCCGGGTTGTCGCAACGCAGCCACTGGCCGCTGACCGGGAAGCCGCCGAAGCCCTTGCTCTCGGGGATGCCGGACACCTGCAGCAGGGGCAGGGCGGCGCCACCGGCACCGAGGAAGACGAAGCGGGCGTCCACTTCACGGCTGCCGCCGCTGTTGACGTCCTTGATGCTCACGGTCCAGCCGCTGCCGTTGCGACGCAGGCCGACGACCTTCTTGCTGTACTTGACCTGGGCATCCGGCGAGTCGCCAAGCAGCTTGAGGAGCTTGTTGGTGAGGGCGCCGAAGTTGACGTCGGTGCCTTTCATCACGCGGGTGGCGGCGATGTGCTGGTCGGCTGGGCGGCCGGGCATCATCAGCGGCATCCAGTCCTTCATCACGGCCTTGTCTTCGGTGTATTCCATCTCGGCGAAGGCGTGGTGCTGCTTGAGCAGCTCGAAACGCTTCTTGAGGAACGAGACGCCCTTGTCACCTTCGACATAGCTCAGGTGCGGCACCGGGTTGATGAAGGCGCGCGGCGAGCCGAAGTTGCCTTTGCGGCTCAGGTAGGCCCAGAACTGGCGCGAAACCTCGAACTGGGTGTTGATGTGCACGGCCTTCTTGATGTCGATGCTGCCATCGGCGGCCTGCGGGGTGTAATTGAGCTCGCACAGGCCGGCATGGCCAGTACCGGCGTTGTTCCAGGGGTTGGAACTCTCCGCGGCTCCGGAGTCCATCGCCTCGACGACCTCGAGCTTCAGGGTCGGGTCGAGCTCCTTGAGCAGTACGGCCAGGGTGGCACTCATGATGCCCGCGCCTACCAGTACCACATCAACCGATTCGTTCTGCGCCATTAACGCGTCTCCACAATCTACAGCACCTAATTGACAGCATAGGATCCCTGGGTTGGCCAGGATCGCCATGTCCGACTCTTCGCAGTTCTTGCAACTTCCGCGGACACCGCCAATCAGTCTTGGGTGTTCGGCTATTGAACGCCCATTGCCACGGGTGCGGCAATTCGACTTATGGTCAAGTGGTCCGTCGTGCGTTATGGACCGGTCTCAGGCGTTCATCAGGGATGAGCGCTTTTGCCGTCTGTTCAGGGCTGTTCGGTACACATCTGCCGCTCTTGCACATGCCAGACTGTTCATTTGCTCGCCACACTCTCGTGAAGTTGTGAAAAACCGTTTTTTCACGCTCTTTTGGAGTCGTGAACCTCAAAAGTGGACTGCGCGATGGCAACCCGCAGGTTCATGCGCAGCGGACGGCCGGAAACAGCAGGCACGACAGCCAATGCAAGACCTGAGTGGAAGGCTCTCTGTGGGCGAAGCGTCGAGGGTGCCGGGTTTAAGCGGCGAATGCGGGGCCCGATCAGGAGACGTCCTTATAATCGGGGGGAGATTATAACGATGTCGCGGGCGGAAAGGGCGTACTTGTTGGGTTTTTATTGCAGCGTTTGTCAGGCTGCGAGGGTGCGTTGCTGCCAACGGCGCGTTGCACCGTCGCAAACCCGGGCGCTGGCCGGTAGCGGGTGGCCCAGCCAGGCCAGTCGCGCTTCGCTGACCTGCACCCAGGTGCCGTTGCCCGGCGGTGTGGCGCAGTGCTTGAAGGCCAGGCAGGTGCCATCGCTGTCGAGGCGGGCGTAGGTGGCGTGGCGCGGGCGGTGGAAGAGCAGGGTCCAGAGCGAGGCCATGACGTGGCGTCCTGTGAGTGAGGGCTGGCGCAAGGATAAACGCAGGGGCATGAAACGATTGTGACAAGCGGGCCGGGCGATGGCTGGCGTGTGGCGCGCTAGGTATACTGTGGGCCTTTGCCGCTTTTTCTGGAGAAATGCGCATGTTGCAACGTCTGTTGGTCGGTTTGTTCGCGGTGGCCAGCCTGAGTCTGGCCGGTTGTGCCCACAGCCCGCAGCAACTCAGCCCGCAACCCAAGCTCACCCAGCAATTGGCTCCGGTCGGCCACGGCCAGCCGGTGGTGGTCAGGGTTGTCGACGGGCGCGCCTCGCAGTCGCTCGGCACCCGTGGTGGCATGTACCCCGAGACCAGCACCATCACCGTCAATGGCAATGACGTGGTGCCCAAGCTGCAGGCCCAGGCCGAGGCGGCGGTGCGCCTGCTGGGCTTCACCCCGACGCCGAATGCCGGCAATGCCCCGCAGTTGACCGTGACCCTGGCCGAGCTCAAGTACCAGTCGCCCAAGGACAAGATGTACGTGACCGAGGCGACCATCGGTGCCACCTTCCGCGCTGACGTGTCGAATGCCAACCGTCGCTACAGCGGCCGTTACGGTGCGTCGCTGGACCAGCGCTTCGGCATGGCGCCGAACCAGGAAACCAACACCAAGCTGGTGAGTGACGTGCTCAGCGATGCCCTGACCCGCCTGTTCAAGGACCCGACCGTCGGTCAGGTGCTGGGCGAGTAAGTAGGCCGATCAGGCGGCCTGGACGTGAAAGTCCAGCAGGCTGATGCCAGTGTGCGGGTCGATCTCCGGCAGGTCGTCGTGGGCATGCCCGCCCAGGGCGCAATACACCAGCCACTGACGGTCCTGGACGTTGATCGCGAAGCCGTCGATCAGCGCCTGTTGTTCGTCGCTCTGGGCCACGAGGTAGAGGCGGTCCTGGTTTTCGGCGTGCAGCATGACAAGCTCCGGTCAGTTGAAGGCCGACAGGGTGGCCTGTGTTGATGACGAGCGTGTGACAGATGAAATTAGGGGCTGTACGAAATGTGTCTGCGCGAAGGCCAGACAAGGCGAAACGGGGAGAGGAACGGCCGGGGTCGCGCCCGACTGTACTAGAGTACATGAGCATTCCGAGCCCCGTTTCAACGCAGTATGGGCGAGTGCAGATACATTTCGTACAGAGCCTGGATGACAGCTGGTCGCAAAGTGGCGGTGGTTGAAGTCGGCTTGGGTAGAATGCCGGGCTTTGCCACACGTGATATCGAGGTCGCGTAATGTCGTTGCAAGTGCTCTGGGGCTTCCTGGCCGCTCATCCGGCCAAGCTGATCAATCTGTTGGCGTTGCTGATCACCTGCCCGGGCGGGCTGCTGCTGCATGGCGCCCGACGCCGCGAGGCGCTCGCGAAGGAAAGCCTGGCGATGGATGAAGGTGTGGTGGACGTACTCGAGCAGCGGGTGCCGCGCTATTACTACATCCTCGGTTTCTGCTGCCTGGCGATGGCGTTGCTGCTGTCCTGGTTCAGCACCTGGATCTAAAGGCGTTTCGGTTGCTGCGTGGGAGCGGGCTTGACCCGCGATTGCATATTTTCGGGCGACGCTGTCACCTGAGTTGACACTATCGCGGGGCAAGCCCGCTCCCACGTCTCGTCAGACCGATGCCGGCTGACGCTTCACCTGGTACTGATTGCGCACGGGTGTCGCGTACTGCTGCACCAGGTACGGCTGCTGCTCGACCGGGCAGGCGTCCAGGCGGCGCTGCCACTCTTCCTTGGCCTTGGCCAGTTCATCGGCCGGGAACAGCTTCTCCGCGCTCGGCACTTCGAGTGCCGCATCCTTCTCCGCCCACATCGCATAGGCCAGGTAATGCACCGGGAACAGCCGGTAGCCGCCGAGGATCTGCCGGTCGATTGCCTGCGCCAGCTGCTTGGTGTCCTCGTGGTACTCGGTCACCGGGGGGGCGAAGTTGATGTGAACCCGCCCTTTGTAGCCGGTGATGCCCTGGGCGATGCTGTTGTCGTCCTCGCCGGGGGCCTTCTTGTAGGTGCCGGTGGTGGCGCGGATGTACAGCTCGCGGGCCTTGGCCTGGTCGCAGGGGTCGTACTCGTAGCTGATCGACACGGGGATCAGGTTCAGGCTCTGGATCACCGCGCCGAACGGTTCGTCCTTGCGGCTCATGTGGAACATTTTCAGGATCGCCGAATCGGTGCGGTCGTCACCGTCCTTGGCGCGGCCTTCGGCCTGGGCGATCCAGATCGACGCGCCATCGTTGCGGATCGAGTGGTTGATGTAGGCCGAGAGCAGTTGATAGGCGGCCAGTTTCTCGCGGCGGCCGCTGATCGAACGGTGCACGATGAAACTCTTGTTCAGGCGCATCATGTCGCTGACGAACGGCTTTTGCAGCAGGTTGTCGCCGATGGCGATGCGCGGTGTCGGCAGGCCGGCGTGGTACACCGCGTAGTTGACGAAGGCCGGGTCCATCACGATGTCACGGTGGTTGGCCAGGAACAGGTAGGCGGTACCGGACTTGAGCTGTTCGACGCCGCTGTAGGTGACGCCGTCGGTGGCGCGGTCGATGGTGCGGTCGACGTAGTACTCGACCTTGTCCTGCAGCGTGGACACGCAGGTCACGCCGGCAAATTCCTTGCGCAGGCGCCGGGCGATCAGTGGTTTGAGCAGCCAGCCGAAGGCACCCGCCGCGCGCGGGAAGCGGAAGTGGGTGAGGATATCGAGGAATGCCGGGTCGCTGAGCAGGCGTGCCAGCACGGCAGGGACCTCAGCGTCGTCGTACGGTCGGATGGCATCGAATTCGCCCATCATGCTCTCTTGTTGGAAACGGCTAGGGTAAATAGGTAGGGGCGGGCTCCGAAAAACGGCTCGGACGCACACAGGCCCTGTAAACAGACCGGCAATTATACGCACAAGTCACTCCGGAGGCCGCGATGCTGGAAACTGCGCTCTACGATTGCCCTTATTGTGGCGAGGAGGTTGAAACCACGGTGGACCTGTCCGGCGGCGACCAGGAATACATCGAGGACTGCCAGGTGTGCTGCAAGCCTATCCGCTTCGTGCTGCAAGTGCATGGTGAGGAGTGGATGCTGGATGTCTTTGGCGAGAACGACTGATGCGGCGAATCTATGAACCGGAAAGCCTGCTGGAGGCCCAGGTGCTGGTGGGCATGCTGGCCAGCGAAGGCATCGAGGTGCACCTGGTCGGGCGCGACCTGATGGGCGCCGTGGGCGAGTTGCCGATGCACGGCTTGCTCGGCCTGGCGGTGCCCGACGAGCAGGCCGGGTACGCACGACAGCTGATCGATGAGTACAATGCCGCCCAGCCGCTTGCCGGCGACGAACCGGAGAGTTATCCCGGAACCCTGATCTGCTAGGTTTTGATTTCGCCCATGTGTGGACGCTACGCCCTGTTTCGCTGGTCCCAGAGCTTCGCCGGCCTGCCGGGCTTCCCCCCGGGCCAGAAGGCCCAATGGAACATCGCGCCCGGCGCCTCGGTCCTGATTCAGCGCCAGGTCGACGGCCAGTTGCAGCTGGCCAGCGCTCGCTGGGGGCTGACCCCGGCCTGGCTCACCGACCTTTCCCGTACACCGGCACAGGCCCGTGCCGAAACCCTCGCCGAGCAGCCGATGTTTCGCGAGCCCCTGCGCCAGCGGCGTTGCCTGATGCCCGCCAACGGCTTCTACGAATGGCGCGGCACGGCGCGCAAGCGCCCGTACTGGGTGACACCGGGGGAGGGTGCGTCGCTGTTCTTCGCCGCGGTGTGGGAGGTCTACCCGGTGCAGGAACAAGAGTGGTTGAGTTGTGCGGTGGTGACGCAAGCGGCGATGAACCAGCGTCGGCCGCTGATTCTGGACGAGGCCGAGCAGGCGCTGTGGCTGGATCCCGACACGCCGATGGCGAAGCTGCACGAGTTGCTGGCCAAGCCGCCGACGGCGCTGCGTGAGCGGGCGCTGGCGTATTTCGTCAACGATCCGAAGCTCGATGGGCCGGAGTGCCTGACCCCGGCTTGAGCAAACAGCTTTTCTGGCGGGAGCGGGCTTGCCCCGCGATGGCGGTGGTGAGGCGAGGATCGTATCGCGGGGCAAGCCCGCTCCCACCCCCCCGCCCCTTTTGATACCTACACCCTGAATTGATTGATCAGGCGGCGCTGCTGCTCCGCCAGCTTGGTCAGCTCGGCGCTGGCCTGGCTCGACTCGTCGGCACCGCCCGCCACTTCGCCTGCCACCTGGCCGATGTTGATCACATTGCGGTTGATGTCCTCGGCCACGGCACTCTGCTCCTCGGCGGCACTGGCGATCTGGGTGTTCATGTCGTTGATTACCGACACCGCCTGGGTGATGCTTTCCAGCGCCTCGGCGGCGCGGCTGGCCTGCAGCACGCTGTCGTCGGTCTTGCCCTGGCTGTCCTCCATCACCTTGACCACCTCGCGGGTGCCCTGCTGCAACTGCTGGATCATCTGCTGGATTTCCTCGGTCGCCTGCTGGGTCTTCTGCGCCAGGTTGCGCACTTCGTCGGCGACCACGGCAAAGCCGCGACCCTGCTCGCCGGCGCGAGCGGCCTCGATGGCGGCGTTGAGCGCCAGCAGGTTGGTCTGCTCGGCAATGGCGCGGATGGCCACGAGGATGGCATTGATGTTTTCGCTGTCGCGGGCCAGGTCCTGGACCACGGTGACTGCGCGACCGATCTCGCTGGCCAGGGCGCTGATGGCGCTGGAGGTGTCGCGCACGATTTCCAGGCCCTGGTTGGCCGCGCGGTCGGCCGCGCTGGCAGCCTGGGCCGCTTGCGTGGCGTTGCGCGCCACATCCTGGGCGGTCGCGGTCATTTCATGCACGGCGGTGGCTACCTGGTCGATCTCGGCCATCTGCTTGTGCACGCCCTGGTTGGTACGGATGGCGATGTCGGCGGTGTGCTCGGAGGAGTCGCTGACCTTCTGCACCGAGCCCACGACTTGACTGATCATGGCCTGCAGTTTGGCCAGGAAGGTATTGAAGCCCTTGGCGATGGCGCCCAGTTCGTCGGCCCGGTCGCTGTGCAGGCGGCGGGTCAGGTCGCCTTCGCCCTGAGCGATGTCGTCGAGCATCGCCACCATCTGCCTGAGCGGGCGGGCGATGCCCAGGGCCAGCAGCCAGATCACCAGCAGGCCAAGGGCGGCGATGCCGAGGCCGACGAGGGTCATGCCGGTGATATCGGTACGACGCTGTTCGGCCAGGTCCTGCTGCAGTTGGTTGACTTCGGCCATCACGGCGCTCAGCGGCAGTTCCAGCAGCAGTGTCCAGCGCGCATCGGTGTTGGCGACCTTGAACGGCAGGTACAGCTCGATGCGATCCTTGCCGGCGTCCACTTCGTAGTGCAGGGTTTCGCCGCTCAGGTTCTTGAGCGTGCCGGCTTCGTCGCTGTCCAGCACATCGCTGGCCTTCTCGCCGAATTTCGCCGGGTCACGGGTATAGGCCACCAGGCGGCCGTTGCTGGAAACCAGCGCCAGCTCCCCGGCGCCGTCGTACAGCTGGCGATCGGCGGCATTGAGCAGGTCCTGGATGAAGTTCACCGACAGGTCGGCGCCGGCCATGCCCTGGAACTGGCCATCGACCATGATCGGTTCGACGAACGACGCCAGCATGACCATCTTGTCGCCCACTTTATAAGGCGCGGGGTCGATCACGCAGGCCTTCTTCGACTCCTTGGGGCACAGGTAGTACTCGCTGGCGCGCACGCCGGTGGCGAGCACTGTGCGGTCGTCGACATCGGCCAGCTTGTCCTGGCCAAGGCTGCCATCACCATTGCGGAACCACCAGGGCAGGAAGCGGCCGTTGGCGCTGTCGATACCCACCAGGCTACTGCCGACGTAGCGGGCATCGGCATGGTCGAGGGCGTTGGGCTCCCAGCCAAGGTAAGCGCCGAGCACGCTTGGGTTGACCTCCACGGTGCGCTTGAGCTGGTTGATCAGGTGCTCGCGGTCGACCCGCATCAGCGGTTGTCCATCGCTTGCCTGCATGCCGAGCATGGCGTTGCCGGTGGCCAGGCTGCGGGCGATCGACAGCGGGGCTTCGAGGCCGCGCTGGATTTCGCTGACCTGGGTGCGTGCCAGGGCGGTGAGGCGCTGCTCGATGACGTTCTCGAACTGTTGCTGGGTGCGCTGTTGCACCAGCGCCTGGGTGCGTTGCCCGGAGTAGACGGCGTACAGCACCAGGGCCGCGACAATGCTCAGCACGATGGCACCGGCCAGGGCGGCCACGGAAAACTGGATCGACTTGAACTTCATGGCAAAGCTCCGCGCGCAAGGAGGTTGTTACCGAGTGTTATCGGCGGGCTAATACCAAAGCATGAGGACCTTGTCAGAAATCTTACCCGCGGCTCTGGCAGGGGCGGGCGTCTGGGCCTAGGATACGCGGCACGTAAAAAGGGAGTGTTTTCATGCGTAAGTCATTCGTTGTCAGCATGCTGACGGTCGGCGTCCTGCTTGGCGGCTGTCAGGCGGTCAATACCACCAGTGGTGGTGCCGTGGGCGTGCAACGCCAGCAATACATGTTCAGCATGCTTTCGACCGATGAGGTCAACAAGATGTACGCCCAGTCCTACCAGCAGACCCTCGGCGAGGCGTCGAGCAAGGGCGTGCTGGACAAGAGCAGCAATGATGCCAAGCGCGTGCAGGCCATCGCCAAGCGCCTGATCGCCCAGGCACCGCAGTTCCGGCCGGATGCCGCGCAGTGGAACTGGGAAGTCAACGTGATCAAGAGCGACGAGCTCAATGCCAACTGCGGCCCGGGCGGCAAGATCATCGTCTATACCGGGCTGATCGATCAGCTCCAGCTGACCGATGCCGAGATCGCCGCGGTGGTGGGCCATGAAATCGCTCATGCCCTGCGCGAGCACAGCCGTGAAGCGATGTCCAAGGCCTACGGCGTGGAAATGGCCCGCCAGGGCGCCGGCGCGATCTTTGGCCTGGGGCAGGACAGCATGGCCATGGCCGACACCGTGGTGAACTACGCCATGACCCTGCCCAACAGCCGTGCCAACGAGAACGAAGCCGACCTGATCGGCCTAGAACTGTCGGCCCGTGCCGGCTATGACCCGAACGCCGCGATCACCCTGTGGAACAAGATGAGCAAGGCGTCCGAAGGCGCGCCGCCAGAGTTCATGAGCACCCACCCGGCTTCGAGCAGCCGTATCGCTTCGTTGCAGGCGGCGATTCCGAAGGTGATGCCGCTGTATCAGGCGGCCAAGAAGTAAAAGCAGCTGCAAGCTACAAGCTTCAAGCGGCAAGTAAGGATGCACCTGCTCTTTCTTGCCGCTTGTAACTTGCCACTTGCCGCTGCTTCACCCTATCCAGCCACTGGTCTTCATCGCCGAATACACCGCGACGATGGCCAGCACCACGAACGCGGTCGCCGCCAGGCGACGGATCAGCGTCAGCGGCAGTTTCTCCGCCGCGAAGTTGCCCGCCAGCACCACCGGCACGTTGGCGATCAGCATGCCCAGGGTGGTGCCGATGATCACCATGATCAGGTGCGGATACTGGGCGGCCAGCATCACCGTGGCCACCTGCGTCTTGTCGCCGATTTCGGCGAGGAAGAAGGCGATCAATGTGGTCACGAATGGCCCGAACCGTCGTGCGTTGCTGGTTTCGTCATCGTCCATCTTGTCCGGCACCAGCGTCCACAACGCGGTGGCGGTGAAGCTCACGGCGAGGATCCAGTGCAGCACCGACTCGGTAAAGAAGCTGCTGACCCAGGCGCCGACCGCGCCAGCGGCGGCATGGTTGGCCAGCGTCGCGGCGACGATCCCGGCAATGATCGGCCAGGGCTTGCGGAAACGGGCGGCGAGGATGAGCGCGAGCAATTGCGTCTTGTCGCCGATTTCGGCAAGCGCGACGATCGCGGTAGGGACGAGCAATGATTCCAGCATCAGGATTCCTACGGGGGCGGGTCGACACGGCTATGACACGTACGACCTCCCCGCCCCGGGTAAGGTGTGCGTGTCATAGGTCTTGTCAAACCCTGGACCTGTCTGCGCAGATCGTGGGTCGCACGCGCCATGGCCTGTGGGCCAAGTGTGTTGACGCGTACCGGGCGAGCAGGGGGCTCGCGGGAGACTACTCCCCTAGGACGGAGCGGATTCTGCCTAGGCGAATCGCTTTCGGCAAGCCCTGTTTTTATCCATGCGTTGCGCGGTAGATGCGAAAACCTTGTGCTTCGGCACGGATCTCACAGTTTCCCAGGGCGCCTTCGATGAGCGGTTGGTAACGAAGGAAGCTGTTGGCTACCAAACGGATTTCCCCACTTTTTCGCAGATGTTCCCTGGATTTTTTCAGCAGGTTCTCCGAGGCGTGATAGTCGGTGTGTACACCGGTATGGAACGGCGGATTGCTCAGGATTACGTCCAGGCCGCTGGGGGCCGCATCAATCCCGTCACCGCTGATCACCTCGCCTTCCAGGCCGTTGGCGGCCAGGGTCAGCCGACTGGCCGCGACCGCGAAGGCGTCGACATCGAGCAAGGTGACCTGGCTCTGCGGATAGCGACGCTTGATCGTGGCGCCGAGCACCCCGGCACCACAGCCGAAGTCCAGGACATGGCCGCTCGGCAGGCCGTCGAGGTGTTCCAGGAGCAGGGCCGTGCCTTTGTCCAGGCGCCCGTGGCTGAACACGCCGGGCAGGCTGATCACCTGCAGCGGGCCATCTTCGAGGGGCAGTTCAAAGCGTTCGGCCAGGCTTTCCAGAGGCTTGGCCTCGGGCGCGTTGTCCACGGTCACCTGCCATAGCTGGCAGTGGCGGGCGCTGTCGAGCTTGCGCGGCCTGCCGAAGGCCTGCAATTGCTTGGCCGCGCCTTCGACGCCGCCGCGTTTCTCCCCCACCAGGTACAGCGTGCGACCGGCAAGGCGCGAGGCCAGGGCGTTGAGCAAGTAGGCCGCCAGCTCGCGAGACTTGGGCAGGAACAGCACGGCGGCGTCGAAGGCTACCTCGGGCACCTCGACACCGTAATGGCTGCGCCCGGCGAAGCGGCTCTCGAGCACGGCCTGGTCGCCGGCATGCCAGGTCCAGCCGTGGGCCCCGGGCAACTGGCCGAGCAGGCCATCGGCCTGGGCGCCAGCGACCAGCAGTGGGCCTTGGAACAGCTCTGCCTGGCGGAGCAACACTTCACTGCGCGGGTCCATGGACGACGCCTCCTGAAAAAGTGGCGCAGTGTACCAGAGGCGGGTCAGCCGACCACGCGTCGCGGCTGACCGGCGAAGTAGGCCTGGGCGTTCTCGGCCAGCTGGCCGACGATGCGCTGGCGCGACTCTACCGCGCCCCAGGCGCTGTGCGGGGTGATGATCAGGCGGGGAATGTCCGCCGCCAGCAGTGGGTTGCCGTTGACCGGCGGTTCGACGCTCAGCACATCGGTAGCTGCGCCACCCAGGTGGCCGCCGCGCAGCGCGTCGGCCAGGGCCTGCTCGTCGATCAACCCGCCGCGGGCGGTGTTGACCACCAGTGCGCCGGGCTTGAGCAGCGCCAGCTCGCGGGCACCGATCATGTGCCGGGTCTGCTCGTTGAGCGGGCAGTGCAGGGTCAGGGCATCGACCTGCGGCAGCAGCTCATGCAGTGGCAGGCGGTCGGCCCGGGGCGGGCGGCCGGGGATCTGCCCGCTCAGCACGCGCATGCCGAAGGCCTCGGCCAGGCGCGCCACCGCGCCGCCCAGTTCGCCGTGGCCAAGCAGGCCAAGGGTCTTGCCCTCCAGCTCGACGATGGGGAAGTCCAGCAGGCAGAACTGGCTGGCCTTGGCCCATTGCCCGGCCTTCACCGCCTGGTCGTAGTCGCACAGGCGCGTGGCCAGGGCCAGCAGCAGGGCCAGGGTGTGCTGGGCCACCGACGGCGTGCCGTAGCCCTGGCAGTTGCTCACGGTGACGCCCTGGGCACGGGCGGCAGCCAGGTCGACATTGTTGGTACCGGTGGCGGCCACCAGGATCAGTTTGAGTTGCGGGTTGGCGGCGAGCGTGGCGGCATCGAGCATCACTTTGTTGCTGATGACGGCCACGGCACCGTGCAGGCGTTCGGCGACCTGCTCCGGGCGGGTCGTGGCATGCAGTTGCAACGTGTCGAACTGGGCACGCAAGGGCGCAAGGTCGAGGTCACCCAGGTCCAGTGACTGGTGATCGAGAAACACGGCGCGACGTGGGCTGGACATCAGGGGCTCCGGTGGCAGGGCGGGATGGGGTTGGCGCAGTGTCCGGCCCGGCGCCGTCGCTCGTCAACGGTCGCGCCTGCGCTCATACCTGCAGGACATAAATCATTCCTTCGGCTGATTTGACCGATGCGTCACCGAACTACAGTTGTTGCCTGAACTGTCCTGCCCGCTTTGAAGAAAAAGGGATACCCATGTTGCAGACGCGCATCATCAAGCCCGCCGAGGGCGCCTACCAGTACCCACTGCTGATCAAGCGCCTGCTGATGTCCGGCAGCCGCTACGAAAAGACCCGCGAGATCGTCTACCGCGACCAGCTCCGTCTCACCTACCCGCAACTGAACGAGCGCATCGCCCGCCTCGCCAACGTGCTGACCGAGGCTGGGGTGAAGGCCGGCGACACCGTGGCGGTGATGGACTGGGACAGCCACCGCTATCTGGAATGCATGTTCGCCATCCCGATGATCGGCGCCGTGGTGCACACCATCAACGTGCGCCTGTCGCCGGAGCAGATCCTCTACACCATGAACCACGCCGAAGACCGGTTCGTGCTGGTCAACAGTGATTTCATCGGCCTCTACCAGGCCATCGCCGGGCAACTGACCACGGTGCAAGGTACCGTGTTGCTGACCGATGGGCCGGACAAGTCTGCCGACCTGCCGGGCCTGCAAGGCGAGTACGAGCAGTTGCTGGCCGCGGCCAGCCCGCACTATGACTTCCCCGATTTCGATGAAAACTCGGTGGCCACCACCTTCTATACCACCGGCACCACGGGTAACCCCAAGGGGGTGTATTTCACCCATCGGCAGCTGGTGCTGCACACGCTGGCCGAAACCGCGGTACTCGGCAGCCTGGACAGCGTGAGGCTGCTGAGCAGCAACGATGTCTACATGCCGATCACGCCGATGTTCCATGTGCACGCCTGGGGCATCCCCTACGCGGCGACCATGATGGGCATCAAGCAGGTCTACCCGGGGCGCTATGAGCCGGACATGCTGATCAGGCTGTGGCGTGAGGAGAAGGTGACCTTCTCCCACTGCGTGCCGACCATCCTGCAGATGCTGCTCAACTGCCCGTCGGCAGCCGGCCAGGATTTCGGTGGCTGGAAGATCATCATCGGCGGCAGCGCGCTCAACCGCGCGCTGTATCAGGCTGCACTGGCCCGGGGTATCCAGCTCACCGCCGCCTACGGCATGTCCGAAACCTGCCCGCTGATCAGTGCCGCGCACCTGAACGACGAGCTGCAGGCCGGAAGCGAGGATGAGCGTACCAGCTACCGGATCAAGGCCGGGGTGCCGGTGCCATTGGTCGAGGCAGCCATCGTCGATGGCAATGGCAATTTCCTGCCTGCCGATGGCGAAACCCAGGGCGAACTGGTGCTGCGCGCGCCCTGGTTGACCATGGGTTATTTCCGCGAGCCGGAGAAGGGCGAGGAACTCTGGCAGGGTGGCTGGCTGCACACCGGCGATGTCGCCACGCTCGATGGCATGGGTTTCATCGATATTCGCGACCGCATCAAGGACGTGATCAAGACCGGTGGCGAGTGGATTTCTTCGCTCGACCTGGAAGACCTGATCAGTCGCCACCCTGCAGTACGAGAAGTGGCTGTTGTGGGCGTGCCTGACCCGCAGTGGGGGGAGCGCCCGTTTGCGCTGCTGGTGGTGCGCGAGGGGCAGAGCATCGAGGCGCGTGCGCTCAAGGAACATCTGAAGCCTTTCGTGGAGCAAGGACACATCAACAAGTGGGCGATTCCCAGCCAGATCGCCCTTGTTACTGAAATTCCCAAGACCAGCGTCGGCAAGCTCGACAAGAAGCGCATCCGCGTGGACATCAGCCAGTGGCAGGCCAGTAACAGCGCTTTCCTTTCCACCCTGTAACCCGGGCTCGGGTCGCGCTTTCTCAAGCGCGACCCCGCAAGCTAGACAGGATGACGCCTTGTCAAACGATAGAATTGAGCCATGCTTGAGCACTGCCAGCGCGCAGGCCGGCCGATCAGGGTGGGCTGCCAGCAGGACGCGCAAATCACACTTTAGAGGGATCAAGCACCTGTGACCGCTGGCTATAGTCGGGTCAGGGGATTTTCAGGAATGGGGGAGGGCGCCGCACGGCAACGCGCGGCGTCACGGGCAGGAGCCTGCTTCACCAGGCGCTCGAGCCGTTTCTGAAAGGACTCACTGCCATAACAAAAAAGTACATGGAGTAGCGTCGATGACATCTGCAAACCCGTTCTGGCGCCGGGCAAAACTGCCCCTGGCCGTCAGCCTCGCTTCTACGCTTGCAAGTCCTGCTTTCGCGGTCAGCTTCAACATCGGTGAAATCGAAGGCCAGTTCGACTCGTCGCTCTCCGTTGGCGCCAGCTGGTCGACGGCCAATCCCAACAAGAACCTCATCGGGGCCAACAACGGCGGCCGGGGGCTGTCGCAGACCTCCGACGATGGCCACCTGAACTTCAAGAAAGGCGAGACGTTCTCGAAGATCTTCAAGGGTATCCACGACCTGGAGCTCAAGTACGGCGATACGGGCGTGTTCGTCCGTGGCAAGTACTGGTACGACTTCGAGCTCAAGGATGAAAACCGCCAGTTCAAGGACATCAGTGATTCGAACCGCAAGGAGGGCGCCAAGTCTTCGGGCGCGGAACTGCTCGACGCTTTCGTCTACCACAACTACAGCATCGGCGACCTGCCCGGCAACGTACGCTTGGGCAAGCAGGTGGTGAGCTGGGGTGAGAGTACCTTCATCGGCGGCGGTATCAACGCCATCAACCCCATCGACGTGTCGGCGTTCCGCCGTCCTGGCGCTGAGATCAAGGAAGGCCTGATCCCTGTCAACATGTTCTACGTGTCGCAGAGCGTGACCGACAACCTCACCGCAGAGGGCTTCTACCAGATCGAGTGGGACCAGACCGTCGTCGACAACTGCGGGACCTTCTTCTCCCAGCCTGACGTGATCGCCGACGGCTGCAACAACAACCTGGCGGTGTTGGCCAAGCAGGCCAACGTGTCAAGGAGCCTGGCCGCGCAGATCGGCCCGTTTGCCGGGCCTGCCATGAACGCATTGACCGGGCAGGGCGTGTCCTGGGGCTCGCCGGACGAAGGCGTGATCGTGCGCCGCGGCCCCGACCGTGATGCCCGTGACAGCGGCCAGTTCGGTGTGGCCCTGCGCTACATGTACGAGCCGCTGAACACCGAGTTTGGTGGCTACTTCATGAACTACCACAGCCGGGCGCCAATCTTCAGCGGCCGCGGCGCCGCCGCCGGCTTCTACAACCCGGCCAACCTGGCTGGGGCACTGGTCAGGGCAGGTGTTCCGGGGGCCGCCGCAACCAACCCGGCCCTGCTCCAGGCCCTGATGCCGTTGTACGTGGCGGGTAACTCCAGCTACTACGTCGAGTACCCGGAAGACATCCGCCTCTACGGCCTGAGCTTCTCCACCACCTTGCCCACCGGCACGGCCTGGAGCGGTGAGATCAGCTACCGGCCGAATGCGCCGGTGCAGTTGAACACCACCGACATCCTCTATTCAGGGCTGACGCCGCTGGACCCCAATGCATCCGTCCTCAAGGGCACGCCGGACGCCGACCAGCCAGGTTATCGCCGCAAGGAAATCACCCAGCTGCAAACCACGTTCACCCACTTCTTCGACCAAGTCATGGGCGCTGAGCGTCTGACCATGGTCGGCGAGGTCGGCTGGACTCACGTCGGTGGTCTGGAAAGCACCTCCAAGGCCCGCTATGGTCGCGACCCAGTCTATGGTCCAGGCCCGCTGCCCAACGGTCGCTGCCAGAGCCTCAACGCCACCACGCTGGCGGGTGTCGAGCAGAACAACCTGTCGCGCTACTGCGAGAACGACGGCTTCACCACCTCCGACTCCTGGGGTTATCGCGTTCGTGCCATCTGGGACTACAACAACGTCTTCGCCGGCGTGAACCTGCGCCCGAGCGTGGCTTGGTCCCACGACGTCGACGGCTACTCCCCGGGCCCTGGCGGCAACTTCGAGGAAGGGCGCAAGGCCGTCAGCCTGGGCCTGGACGCCGAGTACCAGAACACCTACACGGCGAGCCTGTCGTACACCAACTTCTTCGATGGCAAGTACACCACCGTGGATGACCGCGACTTCGTCGCCCTCAGCTTCGGCGTGAACTTCTAAGAACATTGATCCAGGACGACAAAGAATGAAAATGACCACACGTCTGCTGCAAGCCGGTGTACTGGGCATGTCCCTGCTGGCAACCAGCGTCATGGCTGCGGTTTCCGCTGACGAGGCCGCCAAGCTGGGCGCGTCGCTCACCCCGATGGGGGCCGAGAAGTCCGGTAACGCCGATGGTTCCATCGGCCCGTGGGAGCCGCTGTCCAAGAGTGCCGGCAGTGCCGACGCCAAGGGCTTCCTCTCCGACCCTTACGCCAGCGAAAAACCGCTGTTCACCATCACCGCGCAGAACGTCGACCAGTACAAGGACAAGCTTTCGCCTGGCCAGGTGGCGATGTTCAAGCGCTACCCGGATAGCTACAAGATTCCGGTGTACAAGACCCACCGCAGTTCCACGGTGCCGGACGATGTCTTCGCCGCGATCAAGGAAAACGCCACCAAGACCACCCTGGTCGCCGGTGGCAACGGCCTGGAGAACTTCAAGACAGCCGTGCCGTTCCCGATTCCCAAGGATGGCCTGGAGGTGATCTGGAACCACATCACCCGCTACCGTGGCGGCAGCGTGACTCGCTTGGTCACCCAGGCCACCCCGCAGCAGAACGGCTCCTACAGCCTGGTGTACTTCCAGGACCAGTTCGTCTTCCGCGACAAGATGAAGGACTACGATCCGGCCAACCCCGGCAACATCCTGTTCTACTTCAAGCAGGAAGTGACCGCTCCGGCACGTCTGGCCGGGACCGTGCTGCTGGTCCACGAAACCCTCGACCAGGTCAAGGAGCCGCGCAAGGCGTGGATCTACAACGCCGGCCAGCGCCGCGTGCGCCAGGCGCCGCAAGTGTCCTACGACGGTCCGGGTACCGCCGCCGACGGCCTGCGTACTTCCGATAACCTGGACATGTACAACGGTGCGCCAGACCGTTACGACTGGAAGCTCGAAGGCAAGAAGGAGATGTATATCGCCTCCAACGCCTACAAGCTGGACGATCCGAAGCTCAAGTATGCCGACATCATCAAGGCCGGGCATATCAACCAGGACCTGTCGCGCTATGAGCTGCGTCGCGTCTGGCACGTGGTTGCCACGCTCAAGCCAGGTCAGCGCCATATCTATGCCAAGCGTGACTTCTATATCGACGAGGACACCTGGCAGGCTGCGGTGATCGACCAGTATGACGGCCGCAACCAGTTGTGGCGTGTTTCCGAGGCCCACGCCCAGCCGTACTACAACGTGCAGGTGCCGTGGTACACCCTGGAAGCCATCTACGACCTGCAATCGGGTCGCTACCTGGCGCTGGGCATGAAGAACGAAGAGAAAAGTGCCTACAACTTCGGCTTCAGCGCCAGCAAGGCCGAGTTCCAGCCGGCTGCCCTGCGTCAGTCAGGTGTCCGTTGAGCCATTAAGTGCAACCTCCGTTTGATCTCCCAGAACGCCCCGGCTTGCCGGGGCGTTTCTGTTTCCGCGAGGGAGATTTACTGCTGTCTATCAGTGTTGTTTCTTTTTGTCGTAGTCTTTATCGCGCAAAGCGCGCGCATCATCTTCAAATAAGCAACGTTTGCCGCTAGTCTCGCAACAAACCGTACTGCCGCCATATTCCAATCAGAACGAGCCGGCCATGACAGACTTGTCCCGTACGCATGGAGTCGCCAGCCAGGCCCTGGGCCTGTTGGACGGGCGTTTCTTCCGGCCGCCGCTGCCAGAGGCGCATGTACCCAGAGCACGCTTGTGCCAGCGCCTGCAAAGCGGACTGGCTGGCCGGCTGTTGCTGGTGAACGCTCCAGCCGGTTTCGGTAAAAGTTCACTGGCCATTGAATTCTGTCAGGAACTGCCCAGCCATTGGCGCAGCCTCTGGCTAGGGTTGAGCCAGCGCGATGCCGACCCGGGCCGCTTTCTCGAGCGCCTGCTCGAAGGGCTGCAGCAGTTCTGCCCGGCGCTCGGCGGGCAGGCCATGGGTCTGTTGAAGATGCGCCAGCGTCACCAGCCGTTCGCCTTCGAGGAGTGGCTCGATGGGCTGCTCGATGAGCTCGCGCTCTACCTGCAGCCGGACACCCCCCTGCTGCTGGTTCTGGATGACTACCATCTGGCTCAGGGTCCGGTGCTCGATCGATGCCTGCAGTTCTTCCTCAATCACCTGCCTGCCGGGCTGGTCCTGCTGGTCACTAGCCGTCAGCGGCCCGACTGGCACCTGGCCCGCCTGCGCCTGTCGCGCCAGCTGGTCGAGCTCAACGAGCAGGACTTGCGCCTGACTGCCGATGAAGCGCTGGCGGTCATTGGCCGCCAGCCCACCGGTCTGCGCGGCCAGGCCCTGGACAACTTGATCCAGCGCAGCGACGGCTGGGTGGCCGGGCTGCGCTTCTGGCAGCTGGCGGCCAGCGAGTCCGGCGATGACAACGCCTTGCCCCAGGCACTGCATGGCGGCGAGGGTTTGATTCGCGATTACCTGCTCGAGGAAGTGATCGAAATCCTGCCGGCGCCCGTGCAGGCGTTTCTCTACGACACCGCCTGCCAGGAGCGTTTCTGTGCTGAACTGTGCGATGCCCTGCGCGAGCGGCACGACAGCGCCGAGATCCTGCGCTACCTGCAGGCCCACCAGGTGTTCCTGGTACCGCTGGATGAGCATGGGCTGTGGTTCCGCTATCACCATCTGTTTTCCGACCTGTTGCGCAGCCGGCAGGCCAGTGGCCCCCAGGCGGGGTTGCACTTGCGTGCCTGCCGCTGGTTCGAGGGGCAGGGCCTGCTGGACGAGGCGGTGGAGCAGGCGCTGCGGGCCGGTCACCTGGATGTCGCGGCGGACCTGGTACAGAGCTTGTCGGAAGAACAGCTGCTCGCCGAACAAAATGTCGGCATGCTGCTGCGTTGGAAAATGGATTTGCCTGACAGCCTGCTGATCAGCACGCCCAGGCTGATTGTCCTGTACAGCTGGGCCCTGGGGCTTGCCTGCCAACTGGACGCCGCCGAGGAACTCGCGGCCTACCTGAGCCGTTTCCTGCCCGCGCCTTCGGCCACGGCGCAGAAGTCGATGCTGGCCCAGTGGCTGGCCTTGAGCGGGGTCATCGCGCGCGGCCGTGGTGATCGCGAGCGAACCCTCGCCTATTGTGGCGAGGCGCTGCAGAGCCTGCCGAGCAAACGTTATGGGCAGCGGCTGGTCTGCCTGTCGACCTTGTCGAACCTGGCCATTGCCGACGGCGATTTCTGGCGGGCGCGCGGCTGGAACCGAGAGGCGCTCGAGCTGGCGCAACGGGTCGGCAATCCGCTGTTCGAGGCTTTGGCCCATTACGACCGGGCGCGGGTGCTGCACGCTAGAGGCGAAGTACTGCGGGCACTGGATGAGGTGCGCGAGGGGTTGCAACGGTTGCAGGGCCTGTCGGGCCAGCGCCTGTACGCAGTGCGTGCCCGCCTCACCTTGTACGAGGGATACCTGTTGGCTGCCCGCCTGCACTGCGCGCCAGGCCGTGCGCGTTTGCGCGCCGGGCTCAGCGAGGCACGGAGTTGTCGCGACATCAGTGTCCTGATCGGACATTGCGTGATTGCTTCGCTCGATGGGCGCGAAGGGCGGTTCGCCGAGGCATTTTCCGAGTTGGCCGAGGCCGAGCGGTTGATGCATATCTGGGATGTGCCGCCGATCTTCTACCTGGCCATGATTACCCTGGTGAAGTGCGAGCTCTGGTTGGCCCAGGGCCGTACGGACCTGGCGGAGTCGTGGCTGTTGCGCCTGGGGCAGACCTACGGTGGCGAGCAGCCTGCCGCCGCGCCGGAGTTCCACCCCTTGTTGCCGCTGCATATCGAGTTGCAGCAAGCGTTGCTGGAGCGGGTGCTGGCCCGTGCCGACGATGCCGAAGCGAGGCTGTACAGGCTGATCGAGCGCGGGCAGGCCAGCGCTGGCATGACGCTGATGGTCAGCGCGCAATGCCAGTTGATCGCGTTGTTGTTGGCCCAGGGGCGTGAGCCCGAGGCGGCCAAGCTGCTTGCCCAGGCACTGGAGGCTGCGCAGGGAGGTGCCTTGCAGGCATTCCAGCGCTTGATCGAGGAGCAGCCGCAATGGCTGCGTGAGCAGTTGGCCGGCCGTGCCGCCTGCCCCGTGCAGCGTGATCTGCTGACGTACCTGCCGCAGACCCTCGTCGCCAGCACCTGCACCACCGAGGCCCTGAGCAGCCGCGAGTTCGCCGTGCTCGAACTTATTGCCCAGGGTTGTTCGAACCAGCAGATCAGCGAGCGGCTGTTCATTTCCCTGCATACGGTCAAGACCCACGCCAGTCATATCAACAGCAAACTGGGCGTGGAGCGGCGTACCCAGGCGGTGGCCAGGGCCAAGTCCCTCGGGTTGCTCGTCTAGTGGTTTACGGCAGGGGCGGCCGGTAAGATAGCGGCACAAGGCTATCGCCGTTCCGGGCTCATCTTTTCCGATCCGCTGCCGATACACTTTTCGGCGATACGCATCGCCATGCGCCACTTCCCACTTCTTCCAATACAGGTCGTGTTGATGCTGCAGTACGGGCAAAAAAGCTTTCTGATCGTCGACGACTTTACCGACTTCCGCACCTCGACCCGCTCGATGCTTCGCGAGCTGGGTGTACGCGACGTGGACACCGCCGACAGTGGCGAACAGGCACTGCGCATGTGCGGGCAGAAACGCTACGACTTCATCCTTCAGGATTTCCACCTGGGTGATGGCAAGAAGAATGGCCAGCAGGTACTCGAGGACCTGATTCTCGACAAGCTCATCAGCCATGAATGCGTGTTCATCATGGTCACCGCTGAAAGTAGCCAGTCCATCGTGCTCAGCGCCATCGAGCACGAACCCGACGCCTACCTGACCAAGCCCTTCAACCGCGTGGGCCTGGCCCAGCGTCTCGAGAAGCTGACCCAGCGCAAGACCTTGCTCAAGCCCATCCTCCAGGCCCTGGATCGCAGCCGCCCGGCCGAGGTGCTCGCCGCCTGCGCCGAGTTGTGCAAGAAAGACCCGCGGTTCGCCCCGTTGTGCCTGCGCTATCGCGCCGATGCCCTGCGCGACCTCAATCGTTTCGACGAACTGGAGAAGTTCCTCAAGAACATCCTGGCCAGCCGCCCACAGCCCTGGGCCTACGCGGCGCTCGGCAGCCTGTTGCACAAGCGCGGCCAGAACGCCCAGGCCCAGGGTGTTTACGAGCAGGCCCTCAAGGCTTTCCCGATCATGCCCAACCTGTACGATGGCATGGCTGACGTGCTGGTGGCCCAGGGCGAAACCAAGCGCGCCCAGCACATGCTCGAGGAGGCTGTGCGCCTGTCGCCGCTCGCGGTGCGCCGCCAGGCCGCGCTGGGCAAGCTGGCGCTGGACAACGCCGACTTCGAAAGCGCGTCCAAGGCGTATCGCCATGCGGTCAATCAGGGGCAGAGTTCGCGCTACAAGGACGCCGAAAGCAATCTCGGCCTGGTCCAGGCGCTGATGAGCAAGAATACCGGCAACGGTCTCGATGCGCGTACCCGGGTGGAAATCAACACCGTGCTCAGCGAGGTGGCCAAGGAGAACGTCGAGGACCAGGGCCTGCAGGTGCGCGCCCGCTTGATGAAGGCCGCCAGCCTGCAGCAGGCCGGTGACCCGGATACCGCCGCCAAGCTCACCGAGCAGGCGATGCTGCGCCTGGAAAAGATGGATCAGTTCTTCTCCGTCGAGGCGGCGCTGACGGTGGCCAAGCAATTGCAGCAACTTGGTCAGGACGCGGCGGGCACCTCTATCCTCAAGGGCTGCGTGGAAACCTACGGGGACGACCCCAAGGTCATGCAGAGCGTCGCCAAACTCACCGACGACCCGCTGGTGCTGGGGGCGGTGACCGAAGCCGTGGACCTCAACCGCCAGGGCGTGCGCAGCTACCAGGGTGGCCAGCTCAACGAGGCGCTGGGCATGTTCCGCAAGGCGCTGTCGCTGCAGCCGAAGAACATCAGTATCGCCCTGAACACCGCCCAGGCGCTGCTGCGCATCGGCGGCGAGACGCCACCGCCGGGGTTGATGCAGGAGTGCCGCGACTGCCTCACCAGCGTGGCCGGGATTCCCGCCAGCGACAGCCGCTATGACCGTTACCGCAAACTGCACATCCGGGTCTTTGGCGCATGAACCAGGATAACCAGGGGCTGGATTTTTCCACGGTGATCGCCTCCACCGTGCACGACCTGAAAAACTCCCTCTCGGCGCTGACCCACGCCCACAGTCAATGGCTGGCGCGCCTGCCCGAAGAGCTGCGCGGCGGTACCGAGCAGGGCGTGGTGGAGCACGAACTCAGCCACTTGAACGGCATGCTCGTGCAGTTGCTGGGGCTGTATAAGCTGGGCGTAAACCAGTTGCCCATCTGCCCGGATTACCACGAACTGGACGACTTCATCGAGGCCCAGCTGGCGGCCCAGGAAGACGTGATCAAGCACCGCGACATCCTCGCTACCTGGCGTATCGAGACCGAAAGCCCGTTGGGTTTCTTCGACCGTGAACTGGTCGCCTCGGTGGTGGCCAATGTCCTCACCAACGCCATCCGCTATGCTGGCCACGCCTTGTTGATCAGCATCGAGGAAGAGCGCGAGCAGCTAGTGATCAGCGTCAACGACGACGGCGCCGGTTATCCACAGCGCATGCTCGAACGCCAGCATGACTACGTGCAGGGCATCGATTCGCAGAGTGGCAGTACCGGATTGGGGCTGTATTTCGCGGCGCGGATTGCCGCGTTGCACGAGCGCAATGGCGTGCGCGGGCGGATCGAGATCGCCAATGGCGGGACGCTGGGGGGCGGGTTGTTCAGGTTGTATCTGCCTTGATTTGGTGAGAGGCAAGCTGGACCATGGTCATATTCGCTCCCTCTATCGACTGTATCGAGTCCCAGAACGATGAACCCATTGCCCGTTAGCCTCATCCGCGAAACCTTCCCCGTCGGCCCCTTGCAGTGCAACTGCACCTTGATCGGTGACCCGGTCAGCAAGCACGCCATCGTCGTCGACCCAGGCGGGGACGAGCAGAAGATCCTCGCCCGCCTGCAGCATCATGGCCTGACCCTGGTGAGCATCATCCACACTCACGCGCACTTCGACCATTTCCTCGCCTCGGGCAGGCTCAAGGAGCTGACCGGCGCCACGCTGCACCTGCACAAGGCCGACCAGCCGCTGTGGGAAAACCTGGAAATGCAGTGCCAGATGTTCGGCGTGCCCTATACGCCGGTACCGTCGCCGGACCGCTGGCTGAGCGACGACGAGGCGCTGGCCTGCGGCTGCGGCGTGGCGTTGCACACCCCCGGGCACACGCCGGGTTCGATGAGTTTCTGGTTCGCCGAGCACAAATTGCTGATCGCCGGCGATACCTTGTTCCGCCGTGGTGTCGGGCGCACCGATTTGTGGGGAGGCGATCAGCGGGCTATCGTTCGTTCCATCAAGGAACGGCTGTACCGCCTGGATGAGGACGCCATCGTGGTGACCGGCCATGGCCCGGACACCCGCCTCGGCGACGAGATGCGCGAGAACCCCTTCGTGCGCGCCTGAGGTTTCATGGAATTTTTCCGCTGCGCTGCAATCCAAGGCTGGCATAGATCCGTAGTCGATCCGCTGCACTTTTGAATTTCAGTAGGAGCTTGTCCATGTTCACCATGCGTCGTCTGATTATCGTCGCTACCGCCGCCGCGCTGATGTCTGGTTGTGCCAGCCCCAACCCGTATGACAGCCAGGGCCAGGCGCAGGGCTCCACAGGGATGAGCAAGACCGCCAAGTATGGTGGCCTGGGCGCGCTGGCCGGCGCCATCGCCGGTGCCGCCATCGACCACAACAACCGTGGCAAGGGCGCATTGATCGGCGCCGCCGCGGTCGGTGCCGCCGCTGCCGGTTACGGCTACTACGCCGACAAGCAGGAAGCCGAGCTGCGGGCACAGATGGCCAATACCGGCGTCGAAGTACAGCGCCAGGGTGATCAGATCAAACTGATCATGCCGGGCAACATTACCTTCGCCACCGATTCGGCGAACATTGCCCCAAGCTTCTACTCGCCGCTGAACAACCTGGCCAACTCGTTCAAGCAGTTCAACCAGAACACCATTGAGGTGGTCGGTTTCACCGACAGCACCGGCAGCCGCCAGCACAACATGGACCTGTCGCAGCGCCGCGCCCAGTCGGTCAGCACCTACCTGACCTCGCAGGGGGTGGACCCGTCGCGGGTCAGCGTGCGTGGCATGGGCCCGGACCAGCCGATCGCCAGCAACGCCGACGCCAATGGCCGTGCGCAGAACCGTCGGGTCGAGGTCAACCTGAAGCCGATCCCGGGCCAGCAGTATGACCAGCAAGGCACCGTGCAGCAGTATCCATAAGCGCCAGCTTGACGATGCCGGGGCGGCGCGCCAGCCCCGGCAATTGCGCTAAACCGCCGGGCACTGGTTGGTCACGCAGTGAATCCCGCCCCCTCCCGCCGCAATGGCGTCGATGTCCAATTGCACCACCTTGCGCCCTGGGTACAGCTTCACCAGCAACGCCCGCGCCTGCTCATCGGCACTGCGGTCCCCGAACTGCGGGGCGATCACCGCACCGTTGATCACGAAGTAATTGATATACCCCGCCGCGAAATCAGGATTGTCCTCGTTGAACTTGCTGCGCCTTGGTTTCAAGGGCGGCGACAGCGTATGCACCTGTAGCTTGCGCCCGTCGGCATCGGTGGCGTTGCGCAGGATCTCGAGGTGCTTGAGTGTCACCTCGTGGTCGTAGGAGTCGGGATCGTTGTCCAGGTTTGCCACCACCACGCCGGGCGCGGCAAAGCGGGCATAGAAGTCCACGTGGGCATCAGTGATGTCCTTGCCCTTGATGCCCGGCAGCCAGATGATCTTGCGCAGCCCCAACCGCTCCTTCAGCTCCGCCTCGACCTGGGCTTTGCTCCAGCCGGGGTTGCGATTACCGTTGATCCAGCTGCTCTCGGTCATGATCCCGGTGCCATGGCCGTCCACTTCGATACCGCCGCCTTCGCCCACCAGCTCGCTCTGCTGGTACCGGGCGCCAGTCAGCTTGGCGACGCGGGCTGCGAGCTTGGCGTCATGGCGATGTTGCTGCTTGCCGCCCCAGCCATTGAAATTGAAGTCCACGGCGCCCAGGGCGCCATCGTCATCGACCACGAAGTTGGCGCCGATATCGCGCATCCAGATATCGTCCAGCTCGGTCTCGACATAGGTAATGTTGTGGCTGCCGCATTCCTCCTCGGCAATGTCGCGTTCGCTGGCGCGGCAGAACACTGTCACCGGCTGGTAGGCAGCGATGGCGCGGGCGATGCGCCCGAGGGCGGCCTGGACGTCTTCGGTTAAGTCTTCCCAGATGGCGTCCTGGGCGCCGAAGGCGATGTAGCCGCGCTGGTGCGGCTCACCCTCGTCGGGCATGAACCAGCGGCCTGCTTCGCTGGCGCGGGCGCTGCCGCTGCCGAAGGGCAGGCCGAAGCTGGCGGCAGCACCGAGGCCGGCGACGACGCTCATGTGTTGGAGGAAAGTGCGGCGGGTGGGCATGGGGTCAGTCCTGTGCGGTCTTGAAACGGGTCCAGACACGCATGCGCGCACGCATGTCGGCCTGGGGGATGTCCTTGCCCGGGATCAAGCGGGTGAAGGTGGCATCGCTGAGGTAGATGTCCGGGTTGTCACGCAGGCGCGCGTCCACCTGCGACCGGGCCTTGGCACTGGCGGTGGGGTAGCCGGTGAAGTTGCTGATCGCGGCCATGTTCTCCGGGCGCATGACGAAGTTGATGAAACGATAGGCGTACTCCGGGTGCTTGGCATCGGCGGGGATGGCCATGGTGTCCATCCACACCGTGGTGCCTTCGCGAGGCACGCGGTACTGGAAGTCGATGGCCTTGCCCGCGGCTTCGGCGGTGCGCTGGGCCTGGATCACGTCGCCGCTGTAGCCCAGCGACAGGCAGGTGTTGCCATTGACCAGCTCGGTGACCGGTTGCGACTGCAGCTTGCGCACGTACGGGCGGATGCCCTTGAGCAGCTCGCTGGCGGCGGCCAGGTCTTCACGTTTCGCGCTGCGCGGCTCGCGGCCCAGGTAGTGAAGCACCACGGCCAGCACTTCGTCGGGCGAGTCGATCATCGAGATGCCGCAGTCGGCGAACTTGGCCGCCAGCTCCGGCTTGAACAGCAGGTCGAGGCTGTCGAGCGGGGCGTCGGGCAGGCGCTCGCGGATTTTCTTCGCGTCCATGGTCAGGCCGATGGTGCCCCAGGTGTAGGGCACGGTGGCCTGGCTGGCCTTGGGGTAGCGGTCGTGCAACTGGCGCAGGCCGGGCTCGATATCGTCGAGCGCAGTCAGTTGCTTGCGATCCAGTGGCTGCAGGCTGCCGGCGCGCATCAGCCGTTCGGCCACGGTGTCGCCGGGAAATACCAGGTCGTAGCCGCTGCGCCCGGACATCAGCTTGGCCTCGAGCACCTCGCTGCCGTCCATGACGTCGTAGATCACCGGGATGCCGGTTTCGGCGGTAAAACGCTTGAGGGTGTCCTCGGCAAAGTAGTCGGCCCAGTTGTACAGGCGCAGGGCGTCCTGCTCGGCCTGGGCAATACCGGCGCAGGCCACCAGCGCGGCGATGGCGAGCAGTTTCGATGGACGGCTTGGCATGGTTCAGGCCCTCGCAGTCTGTGGGGTTCGGCCGTCAAGGGTCAGCAGCGGCGCATACATGGCGGGGCGGCGGTCGCGGTAGATGCCCCAGCTCAGGCGGTCTTCGCGCATGCGCGCCAGGTCCAGGTCGTGCAGCCAGACGCCGCTGCTGTCGCGATCGGCTTCGGCGAGCAGGGCGCCTTTGTGGTCGCAGATGAACGACGAGCCGTAGAAGCGCATGCTCAGGCTGTCGTCGCTGCGCGCCACTTCATGACCGACGCGGTTGGCGGCCACCACTGGCAGCAGGTTGGCGGCGGCATGGCCACGCATGGCTATCTGCCAATGGTCGCGTGAATCCAGTTCGGCGGCGCCAGGCTCCGAGCCGATGGCGGTGGGGAACAGCAGCACTTCGGCGCCCATCAGCGCCAGGCAACGGGCGGTCTCGGGGAACCACTGGTCCCAGCAGATGCCGATGCCCAGGCGACCGAAGGCGGTGTCCCAGACCTTGAAACCGGTGTCGCCGGGGCTGAAGTATTCCTTTTCCTGGTAGCCGATGGCGTTGGGGATGTGGGTCTTGCGATACACGCCCAGCAGGCGGCCGTCGGCATCGGCCACGGTCAGCGAGTTGAAGAAGGCGTTGCCGGCTCGTTCGTACCAGCTAAGTGGCAGGACCACGCCCAGTTCCTTGGCCAGCGCGGCGAAGCGCTTGAGCAGCGGGCTGTCGTGGTAGTCCTGGGCCAGGGCCTGGTGGCTGTGGCACTGCTCGATGCAGAAGTACGGGGTGGCGAACAGCTCCTGCAACAGGATCACCTGGGCACCCTGGGCAGCGGCCTGGCGCACCAGTTGCTCGGCGCGCTCGAGGTTGGCCGGCAGGTCCCAGCTGCAGGCCATTTGCGTGGTGGCGATGCGCAGCGTGCTCATGAGCGCGCTCCCTGCCAGGCCGGCTGCTGCTGGGTGATGCAATGAATGCCGCCACCGCCGTGGGCGATATGGTCGATGCGCACCGGTACCACTTCGCGACCGGGGAAGGCCTGGGCCAGTTGCTGCGCGGCCGCCTGGTCGGCGTCGATGCCATAGGCCGGCATGATCACCGCGCCGTTGACCAGGTAGAAGTTGGTGTACGAGGCGCAGAACACCTCGGCTTCGCTGTCCACGGCCGCCGTGGCCTCGAACAGGTCGAGCAGTTCAAACGAACGGCCCTGGGCGTCCGTGGCCAGTTCCAGCGCACGGCGGTTCTCGCGGGCCACTTCGGCATACACCGAGCCCTGGTCGTGGGTGGCGTCGACCAGCAGTACCCCGGGGCGGGCGAAGGCGCACACGCCATCGACATGGCCGTCAGTCATGTCGCCGGTCACATACTGCGGGTCGCCCGGCAGCCAGATGGTCTTGCGGATGCCCAACAGGCGGGCGAAGCAATCCTCGAAATCCGTCTTGCTCAGGCCCGGGTTGCGATTGGGGTTGAGCAGCACCGATTCGGTGGTGATCAGGGTGCCTTCGCCGTCGACATGGATGGCGCCGCCTTCGTTGCACAGCGGGGTGCTCAGGCCTTCCAGGCCGAGGTGGTCGAGGATGCGCCGGGCCAGGCTGCGGTCCTTGCCGTGCTCGGATTTGCCGCCCCAGGCGTTGAAGCGCCAGCTCAAGCCCGCCACGCCCTGTTGCGGGTGGATCAGGAAGGTCGGGCCGCTGTCGCGGCACCAGCTGTCGTCCACGGTCAGCTCGATCAGTTCGATACCGGCGCCGCACAGTTCGCGGGCGATGTTCATGGCCGACGGATCGACCACCATTTTCACCGGCTCGAAGCGGGCGATGGCGGCGGCCACCCGGGCGTAGTCGCGCTGCACGTCGGCCAGGGTCACGCCCCAGCCCGACTCCCACAGCGGTTGATTGTGCGGCCAGATCATCCAGGTGGCGGCGTGGCGGGCCCATTCGGCGGGCATGCGCCAGCCGCTGTCGAGGGACAGGGTCATAGTGAACTCCGATTTATTAGGAATTTTTATCAACGAAGCCCGCCGTCGCGGGTGTTGTCGTCCATGTTATGGCTGGGAATCCGGGGAGACAAACGATAGATTTAGCGTACTTCTGATTAGTCAGGCTTATCAGCATGCTCAAGCATTGGCCCCCGTTAAACACCCTGCGCGGCTTCGAAGCCGCCGCCCGCCTAGGCAGCTTCCACAAGGCCGCCGAGGCCCTGAACCTCACCCAGTCGGCAATCAGCCAGCAGATCCGCAGCTTGGAGGGCTACCTGGAACAGCCGTTGTTCCACCGCAGTGGCCGTAGCGTCAGCCTGACCGACGCCGGGCACGATCTGCTCAGCACCACTCAGGCCTTGTTGCAGCAACTGGCGGTGGGCATTCGCCGCCTGGAGCAGTACCGCAAGCCCAACCAACTGGTGGTCAACACCACCCCGGCGTTCGCCCGCCACTGGCTGTTGCCGCGCCTTGCGGACTTCCACCAGCGCTGCCCGGAAGTGGACCTGTGGCTGTTCACCAGCTTCGAGGTGCCGGACATGGCCAGTGAGACCATCGACCTGGCGATCCGCGACGATATCGGCGCCCAGGCCGAATGCAGCTTCACCGTGCTGCACCCGGATCAGCTGTACCCGGCATGCCACCCGGACCTGCCCGAGCAGGGGCGGACCACCCTGCATGGCGAGCGGGAGATGGACTGGAGCCATTGGCAATTGGAGGGCGGTGAGGACGTGGGGCAGCAAGGCAAGGGGCTGAACTTCTCCGACCCTGGCTTGTTGCTGGATGCGGCGGGTGAGGGGCTGGGGATTGCCCTGGTCAGCCAGTTGCTGGCGCGGCGGCTGGTGGACGAGGGGCGTCTGCGGCCCTTGTCGGTACAGCGCGTGCGCGGGCCGGTGTGGAGCTGCCTGGTGCATTGGGAAAGCCAGGAGGATCCGTTGGCGAGGCAGTTCCTGGGGTGGTTGAAGGCGGCGCTGGTGCAGGCATAGCGTTTGTCAGAGCCGCTGCGATTTTTCATTGCTCCGATCACCCCGTAATATGTGTCGGATGACTTGCGAGGGTAGTCTCACCCTCTAGAACAAACGGCAGCACCCCGAATCCGGGCGCTGCCCCAGCCTAAACCTGACGAGGTACAGACATTGGCCATCATTCATCCCAAGGTTCGCGGTTTCATCTGCACCACGACTCACCCCAAGGGCTGCGAGCTCAACGTCCGTGACCAGATCGAAGCCACCCGCAAGCTGGGCGTGCGCGAGGATGGTCCGAAGAAAGTCCTGGTGATCGGTGCCTCCAGCGGCTACGGCCTGGCCGCGCGCATCACTGCGGCGTTCGGCTTCAAGGCCGACACCCTCGGCGTGTTCTTCGAAAAGCCGGGCACCGAGACCAAGGCCGGCACCGCTGGTTGGTACAACGCCGCCGCCTTCGACAAGTTCGCCAAGGCCGAAGGCCTGTACAGCAAGTCGATCAACGGTGATGCCTTCTCCGACGAAGCCCGTGCCAAGGTCATCGAGCTGATCAAGAACGAAATGGGCGGCCAGGTCGATCTGGTCATCTACTCCCTGGCCTCGCCGGTGCGCAAGCTGCCGCAGACCGGTGAAGTGATCCGCTCGGCCCTGAAGCCGATCGGCCAGCCGTACAAGTCGACCGCCATCGACACCAACAAGGACACCATCATCGAGGCCAGCATCGAGCCGGCCACCGAGCAGGAAATCGCCGATACCGTCACCGTGATGGGCGGCCAGGACTGGGAGCTGTGGATTGACGCCCTGAACGCCGCTGGCGTGCTGGCACCGCAGGCCCGCACCGTGGCCTTCAGCTACATCGGCTCCGACATCACCTGGCCGATCTACTGGGACGGCGCGCTGGGCAAGGCCAAGCAGGACCTGGACGAAACCGCCCAGCGCCTGGGCAAAAAAGTCGGTGGCAGTGCCAACGTTGCGGTGCTGAAGTCGGTGGTTACCCAGGCCAGCTCGGCGATCCCGGTGATGCCGCTGTACCTGTCGATGGTCTTCAAGATCATGCAGGAGAAGGGTATCCACGAAGGTACCCAGCACCAGCTGGACCGCATGTTCCGTGACCGCATGTACCGTGCGGACGGTGCGCCGGCTGCACTGGACGACGAAGGCCGTCTGCGTCTGGACGACTGGGAGCTGCGTGATGATGTGCAGGACGCCTGCCGTGCCATGTGGCCGAAGGTGACCACCGAGAACCTGTTCGAGCTGACCGACTACGCCGGTTACAAGAAACAGTTCCTCAACCTGTTCGGTTTCGAGCGCGCTGACATCAACTACGACGAAGACGTAGCCACCGACGTACGGTTCGACTGCATCGAGCTGTAAGCAAGTCCTTGACCGCGCAGCCGTTGATGGCGGTTGCGCGGTTCCCGCCGACGACTTGTTAATATTCTGAAACAAATCCCTCGCTGGCCCTTTGCCATGGCCACCCTCCGCCTGATCTATACCCCAGCTATTGGCCTGGCAATTTCGCTGGCGCCGAGGAGGGAGCAATGGGCGTACTGCAAAAACTACAAGAACGCATCCGCCGGAAGGGCCTCAAGCGCACCTTCAAGACTTTTTTCGAGCGCTACGTGTTTTTCCATTGGGAACTGCTGTGGATGGAGCGCGACCTGATCAGCCCTGTGCCGCCGCACAGCCTCAAGGCGCATGCGCCGGTCACCCTGGTGCAGATCACCACGGCCAATGCCGATGCCTTCGCCCGGCATTTCGGCGACCGTGTCGAGACCATGCGCGAGCTGGCCGCCGAGGGCCATACCGGGCATATGTACCTGGATGAGCAGGGCGATGCCGTAGCATTCATCTGGGCCAGCGTGGTGGATTACCACGACAAGCATTACTACGGTTGCACCTTCCCGGTGAAACCCGGCGAGTTCTTCGAGTTCGGCGGCGAGATGACCCGGCCGTACTTTGGCAGCGAGCTGTCGGTGACGGCCCAGGTCGAGCTGTGGAACACCATGCGCGAAAAGGGCTGCCACAAGGTGGTTGACGTGGTGGAGACCCACAACGTGCCAGCAATGAAACTGCACCTGCGCATGGGCTACCACGAGCAGGGCCGGGTGATGCATGTGTACGGCCTGTTCGGTCGCTGGAAGCTGTACCGCGAAACCCGCTACCACGGCTCGCGCCTGGCGGTGCTGCGCAAGCCGGGCGTGGCGCGGGCGCTGCCGACCACCTGAGCCTGCACCGAGCTCATCGCGGGGCAAGTCGCATCGGCGCACCGCCGCTCCCACGACGCATCAGACCACTTGGTGGGGAAGGAGGGGTA
>NZ_JBOBDQ010000020.1:0-84433 GCF_050586565.1 Pseudomonas sp. WC1 | reverse complement strand
GCCTTCTAAACGCGTCATGCTTCGTCCTAGGAGAGAATGGCCATGTCAGTACCGGCCAATGAAACCGTGCTAGCCGTCAGCGGCCTGGGCAAGACCTACGCCCAGCCCGTGCTCGGCGATGTCACCCTCGAGCTGCGCGGCGGCGAGGTGCTGGCCCTGACCGGCGAGAACGGCGCGGGCAAGTCGACCCTGTCCAAGCTGATCAGCGGTTTGGAGATCCCCACCACCGGGCAGATGCTCTACCGCGGCCAGCCCTACGCCCCCGGCAGCCGCGCCGAGGCCGAACGCCTCGGCGTGCGCATGGTGATGCAGGAGCTCAACCTGCTGCCGACGCTGACCGTGGCCGAGAACCTGTTCCTTGACAACCTGCCCAGCCGCCTCGGCTGGATCAGCCAGAAGCGCCTGCGCCAGCTGGCCACCGCAGCCATGGCTCAGGTCGGCCTGGATGCCATCGACCCGGACACCCCTGTCGGCGAGCTGGGCATCGGCCACCAGCAGATGGTCGAGATCGCCCGCAACCTGATCGGCGACTGCCATGTGCTGATCTTCGACGAACCCACGGCCATGCTCACCGCCCGCGAGGTGGATCTGCTGTTCACCCAGATCGAACGCCTGCGCCAGCGCGGCGTGGCCATCGTGTATATCTCCCACCGCCTCGAAGAGCTGCAGCAAGTGGCCCAGCGTATCGCCGTGCTGCGCGATGGCAAGCTGGTGTGCGCCGAGCCGATCCAGCGCTACAACAGTGAGCAACTGGTCAACCTGATGGTCGGCCGCGAGCTGGGCGAGCATATCGACCTGGGCCAGCGCACGATCGGTGCGCCGCTGCTCAAGGTCGACGGGCTCAGCCGCGGCGACAAGGTACGCGAGGTGTCGTTCGAGGTCAGGGCAGGGGAGATCTTCGGTATCTCCGGCCTGATCGGTGCCGGGCGTACCGAGCTGCTGCGCCTGATCTACGGCGCCGACCGCGCCGACAGCGGCCAGGTCGCTCTCGGCCAGCCGCCAGTGCCGGTGACCATCGACTCGCCCAAGGCCGCGGTCAAGGCTGGCATTGCACTGATTACCGAGGACCGCAAGGGCGAAGGCCTGCTGCTTAGCCAGTCGATCAGTGCCAATATTGCCCTGGGCAACCTCGGCGCGGTGTCCCGTGCCGGCGTGCTCGACGCGGACGCCGAGCGTGAGCTGGCCGAGCGCCAGATCGGCGCCATGCGTATCCGCAGCGCCAGCCCCGCCCAGGCCGTGGGCGAGCTGTCCGGCGGCAACCAACAGAAGGTGGTGATTGGCCGCTGGCTGGAGCGTGATTGCCAGGTGCTGCTGTTCGATGAGCCGACCCGCGGCATCGATGTCGGCGCCAAGTTCGACATCTACGGCCTGCTTGCCGAGCTCGCCCGCCAGGGCAAGGCCCTGGTGGTGGTGTCCAGCGACCTGCGCGAGCTGATGCTGATCTGCGACCGCATCGCCGTGCTCTCGGCGGGCCGCCTGATCGACACCTTCGACCGTGACCACTGGACCCAGGACCAACTCCTCGCCGCCGCCTTCGCCGGCTACCAGAAACGTGACGCCCTGCTGCACGACGCAGCTCCCAGGATGGATGCATGAAAACCACAACAAACACCTCGGACGCCGCGCCAGTGCGCCGCAGCGGCACCTATTTCGGCCTGGGCACCTACCTGGGGCTGGCCGGGGCCTTGCTGGCGATGATCGTGCTGTTCTCGTTGCTGAGCAGCCATTTCCTGTCCTACGCCACCTTCAGCACCCTGGCCAACCAGATCCCCGACCTGATGGTGCTGGCGGTGGGCATGACCTTCGTGCTGATCATCGGCGGCATCGATCTGTCGGTCGGCTCGGTACTGGCCCTGGCGGCTTCGACCGTCAGCGTGGCGATCCTCGGCTGGGGCTGGAGCGTGCTGCCCGCCGCCTTGCTCGGCATGGCCGTGGCGGCCTTGGCCGGCACCGTCACCGGCAGCATCACCGTGGCCTGGCGCATCCCTTCGTTCATCGTCTCGCTGGGCGTGCTGGAGATGGCCCGTGGCCTGGCCTACCAGTTCACCGATTCGCGCACCGCGTACATCGGCGATGCCTTCGCCTGGTTCTCCAACCCGATCGCCTTCGGTATTTCCCCGGCTTTCATCATCGCCTTGCTGGTGATCGTGCTGGCCCAACTGGTGCTGACCCGTACCGTGTTCGGTCGCTACCTGATCGGTATCGGCACCAACGAAGAGGCTGTGCGCCTGGCCGGCATCGACCCACGCCCCTTCAAGATCCTGGTGTTCGCCCTGATGGGCGTGCTCGCGGGCCTCGCCGCGCTGTTCCAGATCTCGCGCCTGGAGGCCGCCGACCCCAATGCCGGCTCGGGCATGGAGCTGCAGGTGATCGCCGCCGTGGTGATCGGCGGCACCAGCCTGATGGGCGGGCGCGGCTCGGTCATCAGTACCTTCTTCGGTGTGCTGATCATCTCGGTGCTGGCCGCCGGGCTGGCCCAGATCGGCGCCTCGGAACCGACCAAACGCATCATCACCGGGGCGGTCATCGTCATCGCCGTGGTACTCGACACTTACCGCAGCCGGCGTGCGAGCCGGCGGAACTGAAACCATGGCAACCATCAAAGATGTCGCGGCACTGGCGGGTATTTCCTACACCACCGTGTCTCATGTACTGAACAAGACCCGTCCGGTCAGCGAGCACGTGCGGCTGAAGGTCGAGGCGGCGATCGCCGAACTCGACTACGTGCCCAGCGCCGTGGCCCGTTCGCTGAAGGCGCGCAGCACCGCCACCATCGGCCTGCTGGTGCCCAATAGCGTCAACCCCTACTTTGCCGAGTTGGCCCGGGGTATCGAGGATGCCTGCGAGCGCAACGGCTATTGCGTGATCCTGTGCAACTCCGATGACAACCCGCAGAAACAGCGCAGCTACCTGCGCGTGCTGCTGGAAAAGCGCATCGACGGCCTGATCGTCGCCTCGGTGGGCGAGGACCAGGACCTGCTCGACAGCCTCAGCGGCGTGCGCACGCCGATGGTCATCGTCGACCGGGCCCTGGAAGGCGTCGAGGCCGACCTGGTGCGGATCGACCACGAGCAGGGCGCCTACCTGGCCACCCGCCACCTGCTCGAACTCGGGCACCGCGAGATCGCCACCATCGGCGGGCCGGTGGACACTGGGGTCAGCCAGCTGCGCCTGGCCGGGTTCCGCCGGGCAATGGCCGAGGGCGGCGTGCGCGTTGCCCCGGGCCATGTGCTGCACAGCGATTTCACCAGCCTCGGCGGGCATGCCGCCGCGGCGCGCCTGCTCGATGGCGAGCGGCCCACGGCGATCTTCGCCGGCAACGACATGATCGGTTTCGGCGTGCTGCGTGCCGCCGCCGAACGCAATATCGACGTGCCGGGCGAGCTGTCGGTGATCGGCTTCGACGACATCGAACTGAGCCGCTATGTGTACCCGGCGCTGACCACGGTCGGCCAGTCGATCCGCGAGCTGGGTGAGAGCGCCGCCGGGCTGTTGCTGTCGCGCATCGTCACGCCACGCCGCGACGGCGCCGCCGAACAGCGCATCGTCGCCCCGCGCATCGTGCTGCGCGAATCCACCGGGCCACGCCCGGACCTGTTCAACGATTACCGTTAAGGAATACCCATGGATGCCAAGGTGGTAGTGGTCGGCAGCCTCAACATGGACCTGGTGGCCCGCGCCCAGCGCCTGCCCCGGGGAGGCGAGACCCTGACCGGCGACAGTTTCTTCACCGCGCCTGGCGGCAAGGGCGCCAACCAGGCCGTGGCTGTGGCCCGGCTGGGCGCCAGCGTGGCGATGGTCGGCAACGTCGGCGACGACGCCTATGGTCAGCAACTGCGCCAGGCGCTGCTCACCGAGGGCATCGATTGCCGGGGGGTGAGCGTGTGCCCGGGCGTGTCCAGCGGCGTGGCGCTGATCGTGGTGGATGCCGCCAGCCAGAACGCCATCGTCGTGATCCCCGGCGGCAATGGCCTGCTCAGCCCCGAGTCGGTAAGCCGTTTCGATGCACTGCTGCAGCGCGCCGAAGTGATCATCTGTCAGTTGGAGGTGCCCACGGCCACCGTGGCCTGGACCCTGGCCCGCGGCCGCGAGCTGGGCCGCACGGTGATCCTCAACCCGGCGCCGGCCAGCGGGCCACTGCCAGCGGAGTGGTACGCCTACATCGATTACCTGATCCCCAACGAGAGCGAAGCCGAGGCCCTGGCCGGGGTGCGGGTCAATGACCAGGAAAGTGCCCGCCGCGCGGCCGAGCGGCTACGCCAGTTGGGGGCAGGGAAGGTGATCGTCACCCTTGGCGGCGATGGCGCCTTGCTGGTCGACGCCACCGGCAGCCGGCACTTCCCGGCCCCACGGGTGCAGCCGGTGGACACCACGGCGGCCGGCGATACCTTTGTGGGCGGCTTTGCCGCCGGCCTGGCGCGGGGGTTGTCGGAAGATGAGGCGATCGGCTTCGGCCAGTGCGCCGCCGCATTGTCGGTAACCCGGGTCGGCGCGCAGCCGTCCATTCCCCTGTTGAAGGAGTTGGCGCCATGAAGAAGACGCCACTGCTGAACATCGCCCTGTCGCGGACCATTGCCGGGCTCGGCCATGGCGACATCCTGGTGATCGGCGACGCCGGCCTGCCAGTGCCGCCGGGGGTGGAGCTGATCGACCTGGCGCTGACGCCGGGTATCCCGGATTTTGCAAGCGTGTTGCGTGTGGTACTGAGCGAGATGCAGGTGGAGCGGCATGTGCTGGCTGATGAAGTGTTCCAGGCCCTGCCGCCGGGGTTGGCCGAGGTCGAGCGTTTGCATGCGGGCGGTGAGCTGGGCCAGCGCCAGGTGCTGAGCCATGCCGACTTCAAGACCCTGTGTCGCCAGGCCCGGGCCGTGGTGCGCACGGGGGAGTGCAAACCCTACAGCAATATTGCCCTGGTGGCTGGCGTGACTTTCTAGACCGAATGCGAGGGCTTGCGCCCTCGATCGCCGGCAAGCCGGCTCCCACAGGTTAGGCGCAACCTCGGGCTGCCTCTGTGGGAGCCGGCTTGCCGGCGAAAGGGCCGCAATGCGGCCCCTGTGAATCCATCCCCCTAGCAACAAGGAGTGCTGAATGTCCCTCAAGAACCTGCTCCAAGGAGCCGTCCTCATGTCCGCGCTGGCCGCGACTTCCCTCATGGCCGCGCCCCGCGACCTGATCATCGATACCGACCCCGGCGCCGACGACGTCGTGGCCCTGCTGCTGGCCATGGCCTCGCCCGAGGAACTGAAGATCCGCGCCATCACCACCGTGGCCGGCAACGTGCGCCTGGAGAAGACCTCGCGCAATGCTCGCCTGGCCCGTGAGTGGGCTGGCCGCGAAGAGATCCCGGTATACGCCGGGGCAGGGCGGCCGATGGTGCGTACGCCGATCTACGCCGCCAACGTTCACGGCGAGGAAGGCCTGACCGGCGTCCAGGTGCACGAGCCGAAAAAGCCGCTGGCCCAGGGCAACGCGGTGCAGTACCTGATCGACACCCTGAGCGCCGCCGAGCCTCACAGCATCACTGTCGCCATGCTCGGTCCGCAGACCAACCTGGCCCTGGCGCTGATCCAGAAGCCGGAGATCGTCAACGGCATCAAGGAAGTGGTGGTGATGGGCGGTGCCCATTTCAACGGCGGCAACATCACGCCGGCGGCGGAATTCAACCTGTTCGCCGACCCGCACGCCGCCGAGGTGGTGCTGGCCAGTGGCGTGAAGCTCACCTACCTGCCGCTGGACGTCACCCACAAGGTGCTCACCAGCGACGCGCGCCTCAAGCAGCTCGCCGCGGTCAACAACAATGCCAGCAAGCTGGTGGTGGACATCCTCAACGCCTACATCAAGTTCGACATGGACAACTACGGCATGCCCGGCGGCCCGGTGCACGACGCCAGCGTCATCGCCTACCTGCTCAAGCCTGAGCTGTTCAAGGGCCGTCAGGTGCACATGGTGGTCGACAGTCGAGAAGGCCCGACCTTCGGCCAGACCGTCGCCGACTGGTACGGCGTGCTCAAGCAGCCGGCCAATGTGATGTGGATCGAGGAGGGCGATGCCCAGGGCTTCTTCGACCTGCTCAGCGCCCGCCTGGCCCGATTGAAATAGTGTCGTGGTGCGCGTAGCGTTCGAACACCTGGTCGATGAAGCTGCGCGCCGCCTCGCTGCCACGATCGCGTACCAGCAGGTCGATGGCGATCAGCAATAGCTCTTCGGGGGTTCCCGGGCTGTAGGCGCTCTGGCCCTCGTCCCACTTGACCTTGATATCGGCGTCGATGCTGTGGCTGCTCATGGGGCGGTTCTCGCTTGGGCCTGGGTGATAGGTCGAATACCGCGTCCTGGCGTTCGAAGGGGAGGTGTTTCATGCTCCACTTCTTGCAGTAAATCATGCCTTTGCGCAACCGGATCTGCGACTTAGGCATAAGCCACGCGTCTGGCCGAACCTGCGGTTCGGTGCAAAATCCGGTGACGATTGCGTTTCGCATCCCCTGGCCGAGTCAGGCAGAATCTCGGGTTTTGCAACAAAACGTTGGTGAAACTGTCGCATAAGGCAGTTCCCGGATCGATTTAGGAGGATTCATGTTCCGTACCCGCGCTTCCCTGGCGACCCTGCTGGTGGCTACCATCCTGGCAGGTTGCAGCACCGGTGGCTCTTCGGGCGCTAGCGCCCCTGCCGCCCCGGCCGGCAATGACGGCCGCTGCGAAGCCAGTGGCGCCGATTTCACCGTCGGCAAGCCGGCCAGCGCCGAGCTGCTCGAGCAGGCGCGCAAGGCCAGCGGCTCGCAGATGGCACGCATCCTCAAGCCGCACGATATGATCACCCTGGAGTACCGCTCCGAGCGGTTGAACCTGAATGTCGATGACAAGGGTGTGGTGACTCGCGTCAACTGCGGCTGATTGCCCGCACGCGGTCACCTGGCGCGGGCTGGCCCGCGCCTTCCTGTGCTCACGCCACGGTCGCCGGTTTGCGCCGTCCTTCGCTGGCGAACATCCTCTCTCCCAATGCGCGGGCGGTTCGCAGATGCCGTGCCGGATCCTGCCCTTCGCTGTCGTCCAGCAACGTCGAACTCAACACCCGAGCGCCGCAATAATCGAAGATGCCGTGCTCGATCTGCACGCGCATGGCCTCGCCGTAGCCGTGCCGCTCGAAAGTGCCGGCATCGGCCCCGGCAACGCCAATCAGGTGCGCAGTCAAACCGTGCAGGCGCTTTGTGGTACTACCGTCCGCAGCCTGGTAGAAGGCCCAGCCATTGCTGAACACACGCTCGACCCAGCCCTTGAGCAGGGCCGGGAGCGACCACCAGTAGATGGGATAGACCAGCACCACGGTGTCGGCGCGTTCGATGCGCGCCTGCTCGGCCAGCACATCGGCCGGCGGCGGCCCCAGGCGGCGGTGCACGGCGTGGTCGGCCAGGTTGAAACGGGGGTCGAATCCTTCACGGGCCAGGTCGGCGAACTCGCTGGTGTGGCCCGCCGCGCGCAGCCCTTCAGCGAGCTGCTCAGCAAGGGCATGAGTGAGGGAGGCGGGGTCGTGGTGACCGATGACGATCAGGGCATGCATGGTGGAGTCTCCAGAATCAGGATGCGAGTGCGTCGGGAGCGTTATATACTCCCAGTAAGTTACGATTGGTAAGTTACTTTTGGTAGGTAATCAATGTCAAGCGAGGAAAAGACCACGCCGCGCAAACGCCTGTCCCGCGAGGAGCGTCGCCGGCAACTGCTCGATGTGGCCTGGCAACTGGTACGCGAGGAAGGCACCGATGCCCTGAGCCTGGGGCGCTTGGCCGATCAGGCGGGGGTGACCAAGCCGGTGGTGTATGACCACTTCGAAACCCGCAACGGATTGTTGCTGGCGCTGTACCAGGAGTACGACGCGCGACAGACGGCGATGCTCGACACGGCCCTGGCCGGTTGTCCGACGGACCTGCGGGGGCGGGCCTGGGTGATCGCTGAGGCCTATGTCGACTGCGTGGCGACCCAAGGGCGCGAGATCCCCGGTGTCAGCGCCGCATTGGCAGGCTCGCCGGAGCTCGAGGCGCTCAAGCGGGGCTATGAAGGACCTTTCATGGACAAATGCCGGGAAGCCTTGGCGCCCTTCGCGGCGGGCGGCGATATCGGCGTGGCCGGCCTGTGGGTGCTGGTGGGGGCGGCGGATGCGCTGTCCCTGGCGGCGGCGGCCGGCGAGTTGGCCGCCGAGGCCGCCAAGCGCGAGTTGCAGGCGACCATCGTGGCGATGGTCCTGCGTCAGTAGCTGGCGGTGCGAGGTGGACCAGCGATCAAGCCGGCAGGCTCTGGTACGTCTGCTCCTCGCCGGGGCTGCGGGCGAACTGGCGCTTGTACTCGCGGCTGAACTGCGAGGTGCTCTGGTAGCCCACCCGATGCGCCACCTGGGCCACGCCCAGGCCTTCGCCGATCAGCATCTGTTGCGCCTTGAGCAGGCGCAGGCGCTTGAGGTACTGCATCGGCGCCAGGTCGGTGCAGCGCTTGAAGTGCTCATGGAAGGTCGACACGCTCATGTTCGCCCGGCCGGCCAGTTCATCCACCCCCAGCGGCTCGGCGTAGTGCTCGCGCAGGTAGGCCAGGGCCGAGGCGATCCGGGCAAAATGCCCCTGTTGTTCGACCAGTGCCCGCAGCACCCCGGCCTGAGGGCCGCGCAGCGCGGTGTAGAGCACCTCTCGCACCCGCGCCGGCCCCAGCACCCTGGCGTCCAGCGGGTCCTGCAGGCACTGCAGCAGGCGCTCGACACTCTCGCGCATGGCCGTGTCCAAGGCTGCCGAGGTCATCGACTGCGGAGTCTGTACCTGAACCGCGGCATCCGGCCCCAGGTTCATGGCTTGCACCAGTTCGCCGAGCATGGCGCGATCGATGTCCACCGCCACACCCAGCAGCGGCGCCTCGGGTGTGGCGAAGGTCTCGCAGAGGAACGGCACCGACAGCGCCTGCACCAGATAATGCCCGGCGCTGTACTCCAGGGTTCGCGGGCCCAGGCGCGCAAGCTTGCTGCCCTGGGCGACGATGATCAGGCTGGGTTCGTAGATCTGCGGGCTGCTGGCCACGTAGTGGTCCCAGGTCAGGACCTGGACCTGGGGCAGGGCAGTGGGCACGAACCCCGGGCGCGTGGCGAGGGTGCGGATCAGTGAGCAGAGCGTGGCATTGGCATCCACGTGGCAAGTCAGGTGCATGGCGAAACCGGGCAGAGAATCGGACACTGTCATCTTCGCAGATTCGATGGCTTGCGCCAGAGGGTAGCAGGCAGGTCCGGAGAATCAGGCATGCATGCCGGAGAATCGGCCGTGGCCGGGGCGGGACAGGCTGCGCACAATGCGCCGCCTGAAACGTTTCACCTGAGAGAGGTCCGCATGTACACCGCCATCGGCTACGCCGCCCAGTCCCCCACCAGCGCCCTGGCGCCCATGACCTTCCAGCGTCGCAGCCCACGGGTCGACGATGTCGCCATCGAGATCCTCTACTGTGGCGTGTGTCACTCCGATATCCATCAGGCCCGCAACGAGTGGGGCATCGCCGTCTACCCGCTGATGCCGGGCCACGAGATCGTCGGTCGGGTCACCGCGGTTGGTGCGCAGGTCAGCCGCTACCAGGTGGGCGATCTGGTCGGGGTCGGCTGCATGGTCGACGCCTGCCGTCACTGCGAAGCCTGCCGCCAGGGCGTGGAGCAATACTGCCTGGAAGGCCCGACCATGACCTACGCCACCCCCGACCGGGTTGATGGCAGCAATACCATGGGCGGCTACTCCAGCAGCATCGTGGTCAGCGAGCATTTCGTCCTGCGCATTCCCCAAGGCCTCGACCTGGCCAGCGCGGCGCCGATCCTCTGCGCCGGCATCACCACCTACTCGCCGCTCAAGCACCATGGTGTTGGCCCGGGGCACAAGGTCGGCGTGCTGGGCATGGGCGGGCTGGGCCACATGGGCATCAAGCTCGCCAAGGCGCTGGGGGCGCATGTCACGCTGTTCACCCGTTCCGCGGCCAAGGCCGAGGAGGCGCGGCGCCAGGGGGCAGATGAAGTGATCGTGTCCACCGACGCCGAACAGATGCGCGCCGCGGCCGGCCGTTTCGACTTCCTGCTCGACACCATCCCTGTCCAGCACGACCTCAACCCCTACCTCGAAACCCTGCGGTTCGATGGCGTGCATATCCTGGTCGGCTTGATCGAGCCGGTCGACCCGCCGCTGCATGCGGCCAATCTGGTGATGAAGCGTCGGGTGCTGGCCGGCTCGCTGATCGGTGGTGTCGCAGAAACCCAGGAGGTGCTCGACTTCTGCGCCGAGCACGGGATCAGCTGTGATATCGAGATGCTCGACATCCGCAACATCAACCAGGCCTACGAGCGGATGATCGCGGGCGATGTGAAATACCGTTTCGTCATCGACATGGCCACGTTGAAGGCCTGAGCCGACAGGGCGCCGCTGACGCGGCGCATCGCTGGCAAGCCAGCTCCCACCTCGCCCGCGCAGTTCTTGAGTCTTGCGCTATCCCTGTGGGAGCTGGCTTGCCAGCGATGAGGTCTTTGAAGGCAGTCTGCCCACACACCGGCACGGCCCATTATCTGAGGGGGGCCGCATATGCCTGGCGCAGGTCGACGCCCCAACCATCGAGCACGGCCTTGACGTTGTCGGCCGTCATCACCTGGCGGTCGTTCTCCAGCGGCACGCCAGTGCCTGCGAGCATCGCCTCGCCCACCACTCGCCCGCTTGTGCCGGCTTCGAACGACAGTTCGGTGGCGATTTCGCTGTCCCGGTCGCGCATCCCCACGGCACTGCTTACTCCAGCCGCGACCAGGGTGATCGGCAGCCACTCGTAGTACCGCAGGCTTTGTGCGTCGGCGCTGATGCGGGTAATGGCCGGCCTGACAACCAGCGTGTTCGGGCCAGGGGTATCCACTACCTTCATCACCTTGCCTATTTCCTTGCGCAGTACCGCGTCGTAGTAGTGGCTGATCGAGGCGAGGGCAGCCTGGGGAATACGCGGGCTCGGTTCGGGAGTCGGGTAGAAGCGGCTGGGCGCCAGGTAGACCTCGATATAGCGCCCCCGTGGCCACTTCGGGTCGGCCCAGCTCAGTACGGTACCGCCAGACGGCGCCTGGTGCGGGGTGAGCAGGCCATAGTCCTTGAGAAACCCGGCCGGTGCCGGCTTGTGGCTGCTGCATGCCGAGAGGCTCAGGGTGCTGGTCAGCATGACCGTCAGCAGATGCCGCCGGCTCATGGGCGGCGCTCCTCTTGCGCGGCGGCCTGCCAGGCTTGAGTCGGGGGCGCGTCCTGTGAGGCCTGGATCTGCAACTTGCCATGTGCCATCAACCAGTGGACCAGTTCACGGATGGGCACGGTATGGCTGTATTCAACCCATTCGCCACAGCCTGGATCGTAGTGCTCGAAGTAGCGCCGCAGGGTGATGTAGCCCAGGTCGTCCGCCAGGCCCAGGCTCTCCTGCTGCACGATCAGGGAGCCCGTCTGGCCGCGGCTGGTGTGGCGCTGGCTGAGGATCAGGGGGGCGCAACCTTCTTGCACATCGGTGCTGTTGCGGCTGTCGGCTATCTTCATGGGGAGCCCTCGGCGAATGGAAGGCCCGCAGGGTGCAGGGTAATGTTTGCCAGGTGATGTCCGAATCGTGTCACTCGTGACGAAATGTTGCCCGATTGAAATAAATGACCCGGGCGGCGCAATGGTTTTAGATACGCCTTTTTTCCGGACCTGTACCACCGTGAGCAGACTGCTGATCGTCGATGACGATGTGGAAATCCTCGCCCTGCTGAAGCAGTTCTTCGTCCAGCAGGGTTACGAGGTGGACCTGGCCGCCGAAGGCCAGGCGATGTGGGCGGCCATCGAGCGCCAGCGCCCGGATGCGATCATCCTTGACCTGATGCTGCCGGGCGAGGGCGGCCTGAGCCTGTGCCAGAAACTGCGTGCGCAGGTCGGGGTGCCGATCATCATGCTCACCGCCATGGCCGAGCTGAGCGATCGCATCATCGGCCTGGAGCTGGGCGCCGACGACTACCTGACCAAACCTTTCGACCCGCGCGAACTGCTGGCCCGCCTGCGCGCCGTGCAGCGCCGTGCCGGCGAGCAGGCCCCGCGCGGCGAGGCGGCCAGGCCGGTGATCGGCTTCGCTGGTTGGCACCTGGATGTCACTTGCCGCGAGCTGCGCTCGCCCGAGCAGGTGATGATCCCGCTGTCTGGCGCAGAGTTCGACCTGCTTGTGGTGTTCCTTGAACACCCGCAGCGCATCCTCACCCGTGAACAACTGATCGATCTGACCCGTGGCCATGGTCACGACGCCTACGACCGCAGCATCGATGTGCAGGTCAGCCGGCTGCGGCGCAAGATAGAGCCCGACAGCAAGCGCCCGGACCTCATCCGCACCGTGCGCAATGGCGGCTACCTGTTCAGCGCCAAGGTGACCCGCTCGTGATCCGTCGTCTGCTGGGCCGCGACACCCTGCGCAAGCGGATTGCCCTGACCATCTTCGTCGCGTTGCTGGCCTCGCTGGCGTTCAACGCCTTGTTCGTCCAGCTTGCCGGCAGCTGGGCGCGTCCGCCCATCGAGCGCACCGGCCTGCTCGATCAGATCGCCGTGACCGCCCATATGATCGAGACCGCGCCGCCAGCGTTGCGGGGGCAACTGGCCGAGGCTGCGAGCACGCCGACGTTGCGGGTAAGGTGGAGCACACGACGCGCAGACTTCGGCTTGCCGGGGCCGGGCGTGCCGCTCAATTCCGGGCAGGTGCCGGCGATGGCGCAACTGCTGGGCCCTTCACGCCCGATCGAGGTATACAACCCGGGCGACTGGCCTGATGGCAGCGCCGATGCGCACTATGTGGCGCTGGTCGGGCTGGATGATGACAGTTGGCTGCTGTTCGTGCCGCCGGAGCGCAGTTGGGGCATGAGCGCTCCGGCACGGCTGGTGGTGGTCATCGGGCTGGGGCTGGTGGCGACCCTGCTGGTGGCCTGGCTTGCCACCCGTCAGCTGGCCGCGCCGCTGCAACGCTTCGCGAACGCGGCGCGGCGCTTCGGCGGCGATCTGCAGGCGCCGCCCATCGCCATCGAAGGCCCCGAGGAAATCCGCCAGGCGATCATCGCCTTCAACACCATGCAGGCGCAGATCCAGCACTTCATTCGCGAGCGTACCCATATGCTGGCGGCCATCTCCCACGACCTGCGCGCCCCGTTGACACGCATGCGCCTGCGCAGCGAGTTCATGGAAGACCTGGACCACAAGCACAAGCTGATCCGCGATGTGGAGGAGATGCAGAGCATGATCAACGAGGCCCTGGCGTTCTTTCGCGAAGGCACGCAGCTTGAGCAGCGCACGGCCTACGACCTGTCGGAGCTTTTGCAGACCCTGGTCGACGACTACCGCGACCAGCAGCTTGCCGTCGCCTTCAAGGGCCCGGCGCACCTGGTGCATGACGGCCGTCCACTGGCGACTAAACGGGTGATCGTCAACCTATTGGAAAACGCCATGAAGTATGCCCGCGAGCCGCAGATCATCCTGAGTCACGCCGGGCACCTGATCGTCATCGAAGTAGGCGACCGCGGGCCGGGCATCCCCGAAGAGGCCTTGCAGCGGGTGTTCGACCCGTTCTACCGGCTGGAAGGCTCGCGCAACCGCGACACCGGCGGCGTGGGCCTGGGGCTTTCGGCGGCCCGTGCCAGCGTGCGCGAGCAAGGCGGTGAGCTGACCCTGCGCAACCGCAGCGGCGGCGGGCTGGTGGCCCGGGTCGAACTGCCCGATGGGCGCTGAGCGGGTCAGTACACCCAGACTTCGACGCGACGATTGCGCAGGCGCCCCTGTTGCAGATCGTTACCGGCTACCGGCAGTTCGTCGCCCATCCCCGTCACGTCCCTGGCCTGGACCCCGGTCCGGGCCAATTCGCGACGTACCGCCATGGCCCGCAGCCGCGACAGCAGGGCGGCGCGCCCTGGTGTCTCCTTGGGGTCGCCGAAACCCACCAGCACCACCTTGCCCTGCAGTTTGCCGGCCTGACGCAGGTAGTCGCCGACCCGTTGCACATCGCGCAGGGCCTTGTTGTCGAGGCTGGCGCTGCCTTCCTGGAAGCGGAAGTTGACGCTCAGGCGTTGCGCTTCGCTGGCCAGTGCCCGGTAGCGCGGCGGCATGTCGGCCTGGGCCGGTACCGGCTGTGGCTTGACCTGCTGGGAGACGAACCCCTGGTCGGCGACGATCGCCTGTCCGGCGGGGCTTTGGGCGAACTCTGCCAGGGCCCTGGCCTGGGGCGTGGCGTGGGCGGGCAGGTAGAAGAACAGGCGCCGCGACAGCGGGTAGTCTTCGCTGGCCACCAAGGCGCGGCTGGGGAGCAGGGCAGGCGCGTCACCCTCGGCCACCGCCAGCACCTTGGCCTGGTGGACCGTGCCCAGGCCGCTGAAGCCGATGGCCTGGCGGTCGGCCATGACCTGGGCGGCCAGCGCATCGGCGGATTCGAAGCGACGCGCCTGGGTGGCCAGCGCCTGGTTGTGCGGGGCAAGCACCAGGGCCTTGAAGGTCTCGAAGGTGCCGGAGTGGTCGTCGCGGGCATACAGGTGGATCGCCCCGCCGGGCACGCCCAGCTGTTCCCAGCGCTGCACCCGCCCTGAAAACACCTGCGCCAATTGCCCGGTGGTCAGTTGCGCGAGGGGGTTGTCCGGGTGGGTGATCACCGCCACGCCATCCAGGGCGATGACCTGCTCCGAGCCCGCGCCGCGCAGGTTGCCCAGGGCCTGCAACTGTTGTACCTCGCTGTCACTGATCGGTCGCGAGGCTGCGGCCAGGTCCGCTTCGCCCCGTGCCAGTGCGGCGAAGCCCGTGCTGGTGCCGTGGGCGGCGATGTCGACACGCAGGGGCAGGCCGTTGCGATCGACAGCGTGAAGCGTGGTCTCGTTGGCGGAGGCACCAGGCTGGCGCTCGATAGCGCTCGCGCCTTGCGCTTGCAACAGGCCCCGCACCAAGGCTGGGCCAAGCGCGGCGCCGATGGTGTTGGAGCCCTGGATGCGCAGTTGCGCCGGCGCGGCGCAGGCCAGGCCGGCAAGCAGGCACAGCAATAGGGGGAGCAGGCGAGGCATGCCGAAGACCTGTGGCACAGAGTTGCACCGCAGATTACGACAGTTGTTTGACCAAAAAATGACAGGTCTGGCTCCCGCAGCAGCCAAGCGCGCTGCTGCGGGATCTGTACCCGCGACCAGGCTCAGCGTGCTTCAGGCACGATGATGCTCGCCGGCGCCTCGGCCGCCCGACGGCGCGCCACGCAGTAGTACAGCACGCTGGGTACCACCAGACCGATCAGCCACGACACGTCCACACCGCCCAGGTGCGCGACCATGGGTCCGGTGTACAGCTTGGTGTCGATGAACGGCATCTGCACCAGCACGCCGAAGGTGTACACGCCGATGCCTGGCCAGTTCCAGCGCCCGTAGCGGCCATCCGGGTCGGCCAGTGCCGGAATGTCATAGCGCTCCTTGGTGATGAAGTAGTAGTCCACCAGGTTCACCGCGCTCCAGGGCACGAAGAAGGTCAGCAGGAACAGGATGAACGACTTGAACGCGCTGAGGAACGAATGCTGCCCGAGCAGCGCGACCAGGGTCGCCGCGCCGACGATGCCGAGCACGAACACCAGGCGCTGCATGCGGCTGATCTGCAGGTGGCCACGAAAGCCGCTGATGATCGTGGCGATGCACATGAAGCTGCCGTAGCTGTTGAGAGTCGAGATGGTCACCTTGCCGAAGGCGATACAGAAGTACAGCAGCGCCGCCGTGCTGCCGGCACCCCCCAGGCCGACGATGTAGGCCACCTCGCGGCCGGAGAACTGGCCACCGGCGATGGCTGCGGCGAACACGCCGAGGATCATCGAGGCCTGGGCGCCGAGCACCGAGCCCAGGCCGGCGGCGAGGAAGGTCTTGAGTGGCGAGGTATGGCTGGGCAGGTAGCGCGAGTAGTCGGCCACGTAAGGGCCGAAGGCAATCTGCCAGGAGGCGGCCAGCGACACCGCGAGCAGGAAGCTGGCCCAGCTGAAGTGGCGATTGTCGAGCAACTGGCCGATATCGGCCAGCATCAGGATGCGACTGAACAGGTAGACGAAGGCGATGATCCCCAGCACGCTGGCCACGCGGCCGATCCAGTGAATCACCCGGTAGCCGGCCAGGGTCGCGAGCACGATCACCCCGGCGAAGATCAGGATGCCGGCGCTGTCGCTGATGCTCAGCAACTGGCCGATGGCTTGGCCGGACAGCACCGTGCCGGTGGCGGTAAAGCCCAGGTACATCAGGCACACCAGGGCCATGGGAATGGCCGCGCCGTACACGCCGAACTGCACGCGGCTGGAAATCATCTGCGGCAGCCCCAGGCGCGGACCCTGGGCGGCATGCAGGGCCATCACCGCGCCGCCGACCAGTTGCCCGAGCAAAAGGCCGATCAACGACCAGAACACGTCGCCGCCCAGCACCACGGCCAGGGCGCCGGTGACGATCGCGGTAATCTGCAGGTTGGCTCCCAGCCACAGGGTGAATTGGCTGTAGACGCGTCCATGGCGCTCAGACTCGGGGATGTAGTCGATCGAGCGGCGCTCGATCACGGGTTTGCTGGACATCGGGGAGGCTCCGCTTCGTTGTTTTTGTGAAAGGCGGCGGCTATCGGCGGGACGCAGGGCGGATGGCCGAAGCCCGATATGAGCATGTATATACAAGTCTGGTCAAGTGAAGCTTGCGCAGGGTGATCGCGTGCTTTTGCCGGCCATCACAGCCGACTGTTACACAAGGCTGGTACGCAACTGTGCTGGTCCGCGGCGGCGTGATGCCGGTATGCTGTAACCAAATATGTCTACAACAAGCCTGAAGAAGGAATGCCTGCAATGCCACTCAAGGACCTGCTGATCGCCCTGGTGGTGATCATCGCCTGGGGCGTCAACTTCGTGGTCATCAAGGTGGGGCTCGACGGCCTGCCGCCGATGCTGCTCGGGGCGCTGCGTTTCCTGCTGGTGGCCTTCCCGGCGGTGTTCCTGATCAAGCGCCCGAACCTGCCGTGGCGCTGGCTGATCGCCTATGGCGCGACCATTTCCCTGGGTCAGTTCGCCTTCCTCTTCCAGGCCATGGCCAGTGGCATGCCGCCTGGGCTGGCCTCGCTGGTGCTGCAGTCCCAGGCGTTCTTCACCCTGGGCTTCGCCGCGATGTTTCTCGGCGAGCGGCTGCGCCTGGCCAGCGTGCTCGGCCTGCTGGTGGCCGCCAGCGGCCTGGCGGTGATCGGCAGCGAGGACAGCGGCCACGTGCCGCTGGTCGCGCTGCTGCTGACCCTGTGCGGCGGCGCCATGTGGGGCATGGGCAACATCATCACCCGGCGTTTCGGCCAGGTGGACCTGGTCGCCCTGGTGATCTGGGGCGGGCTGATTCCGCCGCTGCCGTTTCTGCTGCTGTCGTGGTGGCTGGAAGGCCCCGAGCGCATTGGCCATGCCCTGGCCAACATCGGCTGGAGTTCGGTGCTGGCCCTGGCGTACCTGGCGTTCGTCGCCACCATGGTCGGCTACAGCCTGTGGAGCAAACTGTTGTCGCGCCACCCGGCAGGCAAGGTGGCGCCGTTCTCGCTGCTGGTGCCGGTGGTGGGCCTGAGCTCCGCGGCGCTGCTGCTGGGCGAGCGCTTGAGCGAGGCACAAGGCTGGGGGGCTCTGCTGGTGATGCTGGGCCTGTTGATCAACGTGTTCGGGCCGCGCCTGGGAATGCGCCTGCGCACCGCCAGCCCCGGGCGCACCTGAGCGGCGCTCATACCAGCAAGGCCGACCAGGCCGACACCAGCAGCAACCCCGCCAGACCCTGATTGAACAGGCGCAAGGCCCGCGACGAGCGCAACCAGCGTGCGCTGCCGATGCCCATCAAAGCCCAGGCGGTCATGCTGGGCAGGGCGACCAGCAGGAACACCAGGGCCAGCCAGCCCATCGGCAGTGCCGGGGTGGCGAACAGGCCGACCATCGCCACCGCCGTCACCCATACCTTGGGGTTGACCACCTGCAGGGTCGCTGCGCTCAATGGGCCAAGGCCGCCGTCGCTACCCGCCAGCAAGGGGGCGCCGGCACTGCGCAGCATCTTCCAGGCCAGCCAGCTGAGCCACAGGGCGCCGGCCCAGCTCATGGCCATTTGCGCCAGGGGGTAGCGCAGCAGCAACGCGCCCAGCCCCATTCCCACCAGCCACACCACCGCCGCCGCCGCGCAGCAGGCCGCCACGATCGGTGCCAGGCTGGCGCGTAGCCCGCGCCGGGCACCGTGGGCGAGGATCAACAGGTTGGTCGGCCCAGGGCTGATGCTGGCGGCCAGGGCAAACAGGATAAAGGGCAGCAGCGAGTGCGACATGGTCAGGGCTCCGTGTGATCGAAGCACCATGGTCGCGGCCTGCGCGGCTTCAGTCTGGAAGGTTTGAGCAGCGCTTGCGGTAGTCCGCCGGGGTCAGCCGGTAGGCGCGGCGGAACCAGCGGCCCAGGTGGCTCTGGTCGGCAAAGCCCAGGGCGGTGGCGACGCTGGCCGGCGTTTCGCCCAGGGCCAGCAGCCGCCGCGCACGGGCCAGGCGCAGCTGGATCAGGTAGGCATGCGGCGCCAGGCCGAAGGCCGCCTTGAACGCCCGTGTCAGGCGGAAGCGGTCGATGCCGCAGACCTTTGCCAGCTCGACCAGTCCGATGTCCTGGTCGAGGTGCGCGTGCAGATAATCGCGGGCGACATGGGCGCACAGCGGCAGGCGTGGATCGGGGTCCAGGCGTTTGCGCCAGTGCAGGTGGCCGGTGAGGCAGCTCAGCAGATCGTCCAGGGCGGTCTGGCGGACAATGCGCAGGTCGTTGTAGTGCACCGTCTCGAAGGCCCGGGCGGTGGCGCCGGCAAGGCGCGGATCCTGATGCAGCAGGGTGCCGAAGCTGGGCAGGGCGCCTGAGGGCGCGTGCTCGAACAGGGCGCGCAGCTCGGTTTCCAGCCAGTTGGCGTCCAGGTACAGGGTCGAATAGGTGAAGCCTTCCACGGTCGGTGCATGGCCGTCATGCAGGTCGCCAGGCTCGAGCACGAACACCTGGCCGGGCGTGCTGCAATGGCGTTCGCGGCGGCAGTTGAACTGCTGCACGCCCTGTTCGGTCACCCCGACCAGGAAGCTGTCGTGCCAGTGCGGGTCGTAGGCGTGGCCGGTGAAATGGGCGCGGACCGACTCGATGCCGGTGTCGGCGTCCTGTCTGAGGTCGATCCAGTTGCTCATGGGGCGGGCCGTGTGGGGGGGCGATGGATGACCTTAACGCACAAACGACCCGGATGTTTAGAACGATTGTGCAGCCTTCAGCGCTGCGCCAGTGCCAGGTTGAGGCCGAGCCCGGCGAATGAGGCGGCGAAGCCGCGGCGCAACCAGGCTTGCACCCTCGGCGACTCGATCACGGCGCGGCGGAACAGGTGGGCGAGCAGGCCATAGATCACGAAGACGATGAAGGTCATGGCCATGAACACCGCGCTGAGGCTGAGCATCTGCACGGTCGCGGAGCCGGCCTGCGGGGTGATGAACTGTGGCAGGAAGGCGAGGAAGAACAGCGTCAGCTTGGGATTGAGGATATTCAGCAGGCAGGCTTTGATCACCAGTTGGCTGGCGGCGGCGGGGGTGGCGTGCGCGTCCACGGCGAAGGCCGCACGGTCGCGCCAAGTGGCGTAGGCCAGGTACAGCAGGTAGGCGACGCCGGCGAACTTGAGGCCCTGGAAGGCCAGGGCACTGGTGTGCAGCAAGGCGGAGAGGCCCAGTACCGACGCCAGCAGGTGCGGGACGATGCCCAGGGTGCAACCGGTGGCGGTCCACAGGCAGGCCCGTCGCCCGGCCACCAGGGCGCTCGACACGGTGAGGATGACCCCGCTGCCGGGGATCAGCACGATGATCAGCGCGGTGACGAGAAATTCCAGGCTCGGCATGAATGACAGCTCCTTGCGGTCGGGGGTGGATGCACTATACGCCCGGCGACAACGGCTGCAACATGTCGTCCGGGCGCAGCGCGGCGAAACGCTCGCGCAGCCAAAGGTGCAACTGGGCCACGGCGGGGGTGAGCTGCTTGCGGTGCGGGCACACCAGGGTCACCGGGGTCAGCTCGCCGGGGTACTCGGGCAGCAGCAGTTCCAGCTCGCCGGCGGCGACATCGGCGCTGACATCCAGCCACGACTTGTAGACGATGCCTTCGCCTTCCAGCGCCCAGCGCCGCACCACGTCGGCATCGTCACTGAACAGCGGCCCGCGCACCTGCACGGTGCGGTTGCCCAGGCGCCATTTGTCGTACACCCGGCTTTGCTGCAGGTACAGCAGGCAGTCGTGTTGCTGCAGGTCCTCGGGGGTCAGCGGGCGACCATGGCGCGTCAGGTAGTCCGGCGAGGCCGCCAGCACCCGGCGGTTCCACGGCGCCAGGGGCAGGGCGATGTAGTTGGCGTCCTCGTTCTGGCCGTAGCGGATGGCGACATCCACCGGGTCGCGGTACAGGTCGGCCAACTGGTCGGAGAGGAAGAAGCGCAGGCCCAACCCCGGATGCTCGCGGCGAAATGCACTGAGCCAGGGCCGCAGCAGGTTGCGGCCCATGTCCGAGGGCGCCGCCACCTGCAACACGCCGCGCAGGCAGCTGTGGCTGCCATGCAGGTCCTCGCGGCCCTGGCGCAGGGCATCGATCACGCGCTGGGCGGTGGGCAGGTACAGTTCGCCTTCGGCGGTCAGGCGCAGGCTGCGGGTGGTGCGGGCGAACAGGCGCACATCGAGCTCGCGCTCCAGGCGCTTGATCGCCGCTGCCACCTGGCCGGGCAGCAGGTCGGCCTCGTGGGCTGCGGCGGTGAAGCTGCCCAGGGCGCTGGCACGGGCGAACAGTTCGAGATCATTGATGCGCAGCATTTTCACTCCAGGGATGAAAGTGTTGCTGCATTGTGCTGGTTTTTCTTTGCGGTCGGGAAGATAAGATGCCATTCATTCACGAACCCTTGAGGAATTGCCGTAGATGGACACCGTTGCCCTCGCCAAACGCCGTTACACCACCAAGGCCTACGACGCCAACCGCAAAATCCCCCAGGCCACCATCGACGCGCTGCTCGAGCAGTTGCGCCACAGCCCGTCCTCGGTCAATTCGCAGCCCTGGCACTTCGTCGTGGCCGACAGCGCCGAAGGCAAGGCGCGCCTGGCCAAGGCCACCGATGCGCGATTCGCATACAACAGCCCGAAGCTGCGCGATGCCTCCCATGTGATCGTGTTCGCCGCCCGTACCAACATGACCGAAGCCCACTTGCAGGCGGTGCTGGGGCAGGAAGCCGCCGATGGCCGCTTCCGCAACGAGCAGGCCCGTGAAGTTCAGGACCAGACCCGCCGCGGTTATGTCGACCTGCACCGCCATGACTTCAAGGACCTGCAGCACTGGATGGAGAAGCAGGTCTACCTGGCCCTGGGCACCGCGCTGCTGGGCGCCGCCGCACACGGCCTGGATGCCACGCCGATCGAAGGCTTCGACGCCAAGGCCCTGGACGCCGAACTGGGCCTGCGCGAGCAGGGCTACACCAGCGTGGTGCTGCTCAGCCTGGGCTATCGCAGCGAGGAGGATTTCAATGCCGGGCTGAGCAAGTCGAGGTTGGCGGCGGGGCAGGTATTTACCTTCCTGTGAGTATCGGCAGTGGCGCTTGACCTGGGTCAGCCCTGAATCAGCGGCCCCAGGCGTTCGGCCAGGGCCTGGACCATCGCGCTCACCTTGGGCAGGTGTCCGCGGTTGCGGCGCCAGGCCAGGTTGATCGGCAATCCTTCCATGGCGTACGCCGGCAGTACCTGCTGCAGCGTCCCGTCATCGAGCTGACGCTGCACCAGCCAGGTCGGCAGCTGGGCGATGCCGTGCCCGGCGCTGACGGCTAGCGCCTGGCCTTCGGCATCGCCGATGGCCAGGCGCCCGGGCATGCCGCGCAGCTGCGTCAGGCCCGGGCGGGCGCCGGCAAAGTGCAGGGCCGGCGTGCTGCCGTCTGCGCAGGCATAGAGCAAGCAACCCTGGGCCTGCAGTTGCTGCAGGTCGTGGGGCGTGCCGTGGCGGGCCAGGTAGGCGGGGGCGGCGCAGAACACCAGGCGCTGGCTGCCCAGGTAACGGTGCTCGATGCCTGGCTGCCAGGTTTGTGGTCCGCCGATGCGCACGACGATGTCGATGGCGTCCTCGACCAGGTCGACGAAGCGATCGGAGAGGGTGATGTGCGGTTGCAGCCGTGGATGCCGCGCGGCGAAGTCCAGTACGGCGGGGAGGCCGTGCAGACGGCCGAAGGTGGCTGGCAGGTCGATGCGCAGCTTGCCGCAGGGCGTCTGGTGTTCATCGTTGAGGGCCAGCTCGGCTTCCTCGATGTCCGCCAGCACGCGCGTGCAGGCGCGGTAGTAGTCGGCGCCGCTGTCGGTCAGGGCCAGGCGCCGGGTGGTGCGTTCGAACAGGCGCACCTGCAGGCGTTTCTCCAGGCGCGCGACGCCCTTGCTCACGGCGGAACTGGTAAGGCTCATGCGTTCGGCGGCGGCGATGAAGCTGCCAGCGTTGGCCACGCTGACGAAGAAGTCGATGTCCTTGAGGCGTTCCGAGGCAGACATGGCGAGGCCTTTTATTACTGAATCTGATTCACTTGATAAAGGAATAACTACCAGTAATCGGAACATACTTCCAGATTAAGCTGGCCTGCCATTCACCAAGGATCGCAGCCGATGCCCACTTCCAGCCTGACCCACGCCACCCTCACGCGCCCAGCGCCGCGTACGGGGTTGTCCATCGGCCTGTTCGCCATCGGCGGCTTTGCGGTATTGACCACCGAATTCCTGATCCTCGGCCTCCTGCCGGCGCTGGCCCGTGACCTTGGCCTGTCGGTGGCGGGCGCGGGCCAGTTGGTCACGCTGTTCGCCGTGACCGTGATGCTGTTCGGGCCGCCGCTCACTGCCTGGCTGTCGGCAATGCCGCGCAAGGGACTGTTCATCGCCATCCTGCTGGTGTTCGCTGCCTCCAACGCGCTGTCGGCGCTGGCGCCGAACATCTGGGTGCTGGCATTGGCACGCTTCATCGCCGCGTTGGCCTTGCCGGTGTATTGGGGCACCGCCAGCGAAAGCGCCGGGCAATTGGCCGGGGCGGGGCGCGAGGGCTGGGCGGTGTCACGGGTGTACCTGGGCATTACCGCCGCATTCGTCTTCGGCATTCCATTGGGCACGCTGGCCGCCGGGCTGGTCGGTTGGCGTGGCAGTTTCGCGTTGCTCGCCGGGCTGTGCCTGCTGGTGGCGCTGTTGATGTGGGCGTGGCTGCCGAGCGTGCCGGCTGCACCCGCCCGTGCGGCGGGGGAGCGACAGACGGTGATCCTCAAGGACCGTCGCTTCATCGCCCATGTACTGCTCTCGGCGCTGGTATTCACTGCCATGTTCACTGCTTACACCTACCTGGCCGAGACGCTCGAACAGCTGGCCGCCGTGCCGGCCGGTGAAGTGGGCTGGTGGCTGATGGGCTTCGGCGTGGTCGGCATGCTCGGCAACGGCCTGGCCGGGCGCATCGTCGATCGCAGCCCACTGCGGGCCACACTGCTGCTGTTGGCGATGCTGGCGTTGGGCATGGGCGCGGTCACCCCGTTGCTCGGCACTGCATGGCTGCTGGGCGGCGCGCTGGTGTTGTGGGGCATCGCCTACACCGCGCTGTTCCCGGTCTGCCAGGTGCGGGTGATGCAGGCCGGCGCCAAGGCCCAGGCCCTGGCCGGGACCTTGAACGTGTCGGCGGCCAATGCCGGTATCGCCGCCGGTGCGGCGTTGGGCGGCGCGACGATCCAGGTACTGGGTCTGGGCGCCCTGGGCTACGTGGCGTGTGGGTTCGCTGCACTGGCGATGATCGCCACCCTGGCCATGCTGGCGAGCGAGTGAGGCCTACACCGCCCGGGTGTTGAGTAGACGCACGCCCAGGCCAATGAACAGCGCGCCGCTGGCGCGCTTGAACCAGGCCGCCAGGGGCGAAGCCTTCAGGCGCAGGCCGAAGCGCCAGGCGGTGAAGCAGTAGAAGGAGTGCACCAGGCAGACGATCAGCGAGCCGCTCAGGTACATGGCCGCGAACTGGCAGAAGATTGGCCGCCCAGGCTCGAGGAACTGCGGCAGGAAGGCGCAGAAAAATACCAGAGTCTTGGGGTTGCTCGCCGAGACCAGGAAGGCTTCCACGGCGATCCGCCACTGCGTCTGGGGCGGCGTCGCGACCACCTGCGCCGTCGACGCGGTGGGGGCGCCTTTACCCAGCAACTGGCGCAGGCCGAGGTAGATCAGGTAAGCGGCGCCGGCCAGCTTCAGCACCAGGAACGCCGTGGGCAACGAGATCAGCAGGGCACCCACGCCCATGGCCACGGCGGTGATCGTCAGCAGTTGCGCGGTGAGGTTGCCGAACAGGGTCATGCCCATGCCGGAAGGGCCATAGCGCAAGGCATTGCGCACGGTGAGCAGGACATTCGGGCCGGGCAGCAGCGAGGTGAGCAGGTAGGCGAAGGAGAACGTCAACCAGAGGTGCAGGGCCATGGAGCGCGTCCTTTGCGCTGGTAAAGACACACAATGCCAGTAATCGGCGCGGACCGCCATTGGGCTTGCGGACACATGAACTGTCGATCTGCAGGGGAGAACGTGGGAGCGGGTTGCTCCGCGAACACCCGCGTAGCGGGTGCCAGGCATTGCGCAACCTTCATCGCGGGGCAAGCCCGCTCCCACGCCTCACTCCACGCCCTGGAGCAGGTGTCAGCGCGCCAGGCGCCCGCTGACGAAGTGGGCGACATCGTTGAAACCGGGCGTCGAGGCATGGCCGGGCGTCACCAGCGAATCGATGAAGGCCTCGTCCTCCGCCGTGACCTTGACCTCCAGCGCACCGGCATAGGTGTCCCACTGCGCCTCGGTGCGCGGCCCGACGATGGCCGAGCTGACCAGGCGGTTGTTCAGCACCCAGGCGATGGCGAATTCGACGATGCCCACGCCCTTGGCCTCGGTATAGGCATGGATCTTCTGGGCGATAGCCAGCGATTCCTGGCGCCATTCCACTTCCATGATGCGCTTGTCCTGGCGGCCGGCACGGCTGCCTTCGTCGGGAGTGGAGCCTGGCGCGTACTTGCCGCTGAGCACGCCACGGGCCAGCGGGCTGAACGGCACCACGCCCAGGCCATGGTAGGCGGCGGCGGTGAGTTGTTCGGGCTCGGCCTGGCGGTTGACGATGTTGTACAGCGGCTGGCTGACCACCGGCTTGGCCACGCCGAGCCTTTGCGCCACGTTGCAGATCTCGGCGATGCGCCAGCCGCGGAAGTTGGACACGCCCCAGTAGCGGATCTTGCCTTGCGCCAGCAGGTCGCCGATGGCGCGCACGGTTTCTTCCAGCGGTACCGAATGGTCCTCGCGGTGCAGGTAGTAGATGTCCAGGTAGTCGGTGCCCATGCGCGTGAGGGTGGCCTCGATGGCATTGAACAGGTGTTTGCGCGACAGGCCGCTGCGGTTCGGCAGGCCATCGACCGGGCCATAGCCGGCCTTGGAGGCGATGATCCACTCGTGACGGTTGCGCGCCACCGCCTCGCCGACGATTTCCTCGGAGCGGCCGCCATTGTAGACATCGGCGGTGTCGACGAAGTTGATGCCCTGGTCCCAGGCCTTGTCGATGATGCGCAGCGAGTCTTCGGTGCTGGTCTGTTCGCCGAACATCATGCTGCCTAGGGTGAGGGCCGAGACTTGCAGGCCAGAATGGCCGAGAGGGCGGTAGATCATTACAGATAATCCTTTTCTGATGCCATGAGAGGGGTTTCCCTCTTTTACACAGTTCCTCCCTGCATTGAAAGCGCAGGCCAGGCACCGTTTCAAGGCGCTGGCGCGAGGCTCATCCTTCCGCCCAGGCATCGATCAACTCACGCGCCTCGCGGCTCGACAGCGGCCGCTTCAGGCGCTGCGACAGCACCGCCATGGCCCGTGAATAGCCCTTGGCAATCACTGCCTCGACCTGGTCGTCCAGGCATTGCAGGGCAACGAAGTCGCCTTGCTCCGGCGTGCCGACGTACTCGATCCGGTTCCAACCCGCGGCATGCCCGAGCACCTCGTAGGTGCGCCCGTGCTGGTAGGTCCAGAAAAACGGCACGTCGTCGTAGCGGCGCCGTTCGCCGAGCATGTTGGCGGCGGCGATCACGCCATGCTGCTGGGCCAGGCGCCAGTGCTCGATGCGCACCGGGCGGCCAGCCAGGGGGAAAGTGGCGATATCGCCCGCCGCCCACAGGCCGTCGGCGGCCTGCAGGTGCGCGTCCACCGTGAGCGAATGGTCTTCGGCCAGGGGCAGGCCCTGGACGAAGCGGGTGGCCGGGGTGACGCCGGTACCCAGCAGCACCAGCGCGGTCTCCAGGCGCTCGCCATTGGCCAGCAGCACGGCCTCGACGCGCTCGTGGCCCTCGAAGCCGATCACCTCGGTCGGCCCGTGGAACTGCACACCCTTGCGCTCATGCAGCTCGCGCAGGGTCTGGCCGACGCGCTCGCCCAACTGCCGGGCCAGCGGGATGGCGTGACGCGTGACCACATGCACCTGCAGGCCGTACTTGCACAGGGCGCTGGCGGCCTCCAGGCCGATGAAACCGTCGCCGATGATCACCACCGGCTGGCCCGGCTCGGCCAGGTCGAGCAGCTGCGCGGCATCGGTGCGCGAGCGCAGTACGCAGATGCCGGGCAGTTGCACGCCGGGGAGCTGGGGGCGGTAGGGCTTGCCGCCGGTGGCCAGCAGGGCGGCGTCGTACTTCAACTGCTGGCCGTCGGCCAGGCTGATCACGCGCTTGCCGGCATCCAGCGCGCGTACCTTGCCGTGCATGCGCCGCAGCTGGCCTCGGCGCAGGTCGACTGGGGCGAGCAATGAGGATACGTCGTCCACCGGCATCTGCCCGGCGATGACGAACTTGCTCAGCGCGGTGCGATCGTAGGCGTTCGGCTGTTCCTGGTCGATCCACAGCAGGCGCCCGGCAAAGCCATGGTCGAGCAAGGTGGCGATGGCGGCCGCCCCGGCGGCGCCGGCACCCACCACGACGAAGGTGCGCGCGTCGCGGTGGCGCGGCGCTTCGGCCTCGGGCAGTGGCTGGTCGTCCACCCATAGCTGGCCGTTCCTGACCTGCACGGCATGACGGCGCAGACCGGCCAGCGCCGGGGGCTCGCACACCGCGCCCTCATCCACGGCGAAGGCGGCCTTGTGCCATGGGCAGATCAGCAACCCCCCACAGACCGCGCCTTGTTCCAGTGGCGCGCCCTCATGCGGGCAGTTGGCCTGGTAGGCACGCACCCGCTCGCCCTGGCGCACCAGGACGATGTCTTCGGTGCCGGCCTGGACGCGCAGGGGACGGTGTTCTTCGAGCAGGTCGAGGCTGGCCACGGCATGGAAGGTCATGGGGATCTCCTCAGCAGGTAGTGTTCATTTGACGCCTGCCATGGGCCCAGGCTGCGCTCAGCCGACGATCGGAAGGGTGATTACAACATTTCACAAAAACTTCAAATGAGACCAAATTGACTCAAAATCAATGTGCAAGTACCATTCGCGCCAATTTTAGCTAACGGCTCGGGTGAGTTCATGAGCAATTTGCGTGCAATAGGGATGGTCAGCTGGCTGGCAGTGGCGGTAGCGCTGGCCGGTTGCGGAGTGGCTGAAGAACAGCAGGCCGTGACTGAAACGGCATTTCCGGTGGAGACCGTGACGCTGGCCAGCGAACAGTTGGCCCTTACCTCGACCTTGCCGGGCCGGGTCGAACCGATGCGGGTGGCCGAGGTGCGTGCCCGGGTGGCCGGCATTGTCCTGCACAAACGTTTCGAGGAAGGCGCCGACGTCAAGGCCGGCGATGTGCTGTTCCAGATCGACCCAGCACCGTTCAAGGCTGCCCTGGCGCGTGTCGAGGCCGACCTTGCGCGGGCCAAGGCGGTGCAGCAGGAGGCCCAGGCACGGGTCAAGCGCTATGAGCCGCTGGTCAAGATCGAGGCGGTCAGCCAGCAGGACTTCGACACCGCCAGCGCCGAGCTGCGCAGCGCCCAGGCGGCCGTGCGCTCGGCCCAGGCCGACGTGCAGACCGCGCGCCTGAACCTGGGCTATGCCACGGTCACCGCGCCGATCTCCGGCCGCGTCGGCCGCGCCCTGGCCACCGAAGGCGCCCTGGTCGGGCAGGGCGACGCCACCTTGATGGTGCGCATCCAGCAGCTCGATCCGATCTACGTCGACTTCACCCAGTCCGCCGCCGAAGCCCTGCGTCTGCGTCAGGCCCTCAAGGAAGGCACGCTCGGTGGTGGCGACGACAAGGCGCTGACCGCCCAGGTGGAAGGCACCGACTACCAGCGCCAGGGCGCGCTGATGTTCACCGACGTGGCGGTCGACCGTGGCACCGGCCAGGTCACCTTGCGCGGTCGCTTCGACAATGCCGACGGCATCCTGCTGCCGGGCATGTACGTGCGCGTGCGTACCCCACAGGGCACCGACCAGCAGGCCATCCTGGTGCCGCAGCGCGCGGTGCAGCGCGGCAGCGACGGCGAGGCGCGGGTGCTGGTGGTCGGCAACGGCAACCTGGCCGAGGCGCGCAGCGTGCGCACCGGCGGGATGCACGGCTCGCGCTGGCAGATCACCGAGGGCCTGCGCGCCGGTGACCAGGTCATCGTCGGCGGCCCGGCCGGCCTTGCGCCTGGCATGTCGGTGCAGCCGGCCCAGGCGCAACAGGCCGCGGCACACTAAGGCGAGGGTAGCGAGATGTCCAAGTTCTTCATCAATCGGCCGAACTTCGCCTGGGTCGTGGCGCTGTTCATTTCCCTGGCCGGCCTGCTGGTGATCCCGGCGCTGCCGGTGGCCCAGTACCCCAGCGTGGCACCGCCACAGATCTCCATCACCGCCTCCTACCCGGGCGCCTCGGCCAAGGTGCTGGTGGAGTCGGTGACCAGCATCATCGAGGAGTCGTTGAACGGCGCCAAGGGCCTGCTTTACTACGAGTCCACCAACAACTCCAACGGCGTGGCCGAAGTGCTGGTGACGTTCGAGCCCGGCACCCAGCCGGACATGGCCCAGGTCGATGTGCAGAACCGCCTGAAGAAGGCCGAGGCGCGCATGCCCCAGGCGGTGCTGATCCAGGGGCTCAAGGTCGAGCAGGCCAGTTCCGGCTTCCTGCTGATCTACGCCTTGACCAGCACGGCCGGTGATCAGGGTGATACCACGGCCTTGGCCGATTATGCCGCACGCAACATCAATAACGAGCTGTTGCGCGTGCCGGGTGTGGGCAAGCTGCAGTTCTTCTCTTCGGAGGCGGCCATGCGGGTCTGGGTTGATCCGCAGAAACTGGTGGGCTATGGCCTGTCCATCGACGATATCAACAACGCCATCCGTGGCCAGAACGTCCAGGTGCCTGCCGGCAGCTTCGGCAGCACGCCGGGGGCCAGCGAGCAGGAACTGACCGCGACGCTGGCTGTGCAAGGCACCCTGGAAACGCCGGAGGCGTTCGCCGCCATCGTCCTGCGCGCCAACCCGGACGGCTCCAGCGTACGCCTGGGCGATGTGGCACGCATGGCCATCGGTAGCGAGAACTACAACCTGTCCTCGCGCCTGGATGGCAAACCGGCCGTGGCCGGCGCGGTGCAGCTGGCACCTGGCGCCAATGCCATCCAGACTGCGACGCTGGTCAAGGAGCGCCTGGCCGAGCTGTCGCAGTTCTTCCCGGAAGGCGTTGAATACTCGGTGCCGTACGACACCTCGCGCTTCGTCGATGTGGCCATCGAGAAGGTCATCCACACCTTGATCGAAGCCATGGTGCTGGTGTTCCTGGTGATGTTCCTGTTCCTGCAGAACGTGCGCTACACCCTGATCCCGTCGATCGTGGTGCCGGTGTGCCTGCTGGGTACGCTGATGGTCATGAAGCTGCTCGGTTTCTCGGTGAACATGATGACCATGTTCGGCATGGTGCTGGCCATCGGTATCCTGGTGGATGACGCCATCGTGGTGGTGGAGAACGTCGAGCGGTTGATGGCCGAGGAAGGCTTGTCGCCGGTGGAGGCCACCATCAAGGCGATGGGGCAGGTATCCGGGGCGATCATCGGCATCACTTTGGTGCTGGCCGCGGTGTTCCTGCCGTTGGCGTTCATGTCCGGATCGGTCGGGGTGATCTATCAGCAGTTTTCCGTCTCGCTGGCGGTGTCGATCCTGTTCTCCGGCTTCCTCGCCCTGACCTTCACCCCGGCGCTGTGCGCCACCCTGCTCAAGCCGGTGCCCCATGGCCACCATGAAAAGGGTGGTTTTTTCGGTGCCTTCAACCGCGCCTTTGCCCGCGTCACCGAGCGCTACTCGGTGATGAACAGCGCCCTGGTGGCCCGTGCCGGGCGCTGGATGCTCGCCTACGTCGGTATCCTGGTGGTGCTCGGCTACTCCTACCTGCGCCTGCCGGAGGCCTTCGTGCCAGCAGAAGACCTGGGCTACAGCATCGTCGACGTGCAACTGCCGCCCGGCGCCAGCCGGGTACGCACCGACCACACCGCCGAGGCACTGGAAAAGTACCTGATGTCGCGCGACGCGTTGGCCAGCTCGTTCATCGTCAGCGGCTTCAGCTTCTCGGGCCAGGGCGACAACGCCGCGCTGGCGTTCCCCACCTACAAGGACTGGTCCGTGCGCGGCAAGGAGCAGTCGGCAGAGGCGGAAACCGCAGCCATCAACGCCCAGTTCGCGGCCAATGGCGATGGTGCCATCACCGCGGTCATGCCTCCGCCGATCGACGGCCTGGGCAACTCCGGCGGTTTCGCCCTGCGCCTGATGGACCGTGGCGGCCTGGGGCGCGATGCGCTGCTGGCGGCCCGTGATCAGCTGTTGGCCCGCGCCAACGGCAACCCGGTGATCCTCTACGCGATGATGGAGGGCCTGGCCGAGGCGCCGCAGCTACGCGTGCAGATCGACCGCGAGAAAGCCCGCACCCTGGGCGTGAGCTTCGAGAACATCAACAGCACCCTGGCCACCGCCTTCGGTTCGGCGGTGATCAACGACTTCAGCAATGCCGGGCGCCAGCAGCGCGTGGTGGTGCAGGCCGAGCAGGGCGAGCGCATGACCCCGGAAAGCGTGCTACGCCTGTATGCACCCAATGTCAGCGGCGAGCAGGTGCCGTTCAGCGCCTTTGTCTCCACTCGCTGGGAGGAGGGGCCGGTACAACTGGTGCGCTACAACGGTTACCCGTCGATCCGCATCGCCGGTGACGCCGCGCCCGGCTACAGCACTGGCCAGGCGATGGCCGAGATGGAGCGTCTGGTCAGTGAGTTGCCACCTGGCATTGGTTATGCCTGGACCGGCCTTTCGTACCAGGAAAAGGTGTCCAGCGGCCAGGCTGCCGGCCTGTTCGCCCTGGCCATCCTGGTGGTGTTCCTGCTGCTGGTGGCGCTGTACGAGAGCTGGGCAATCCCGCTGACGGTGATGCTGATCGTGCCGATCGGCGCCTTGGGCGCGGTCTGGGCGGTACTGCTCACCGGCATGCCCAATGACGTGTACTTCAAGGTCGGCCTGATCACCATCATTGGACTGGCGGCGAAGAACGCCATCCTGATCGTCGAGTTCGCCAAGGAGCTGTGGGAGAAGGGTTACAGCTTGAGCGACGCCGCCATCGAGGCCGCGCGCCTGCGTTTGCGCCCGATCGTGATGACCTCCATGGCCTTTATCCTCGGCGTGGTGCCCCTGGCCATCGCCACCGGCGCCGGCGCGGCGAGCCAGCGCGCCATCGGTACCGGGGTGATTGGCGGCATGCTCAGCGCCACCTTGCTGGGCGTAGTGTTCGTGCCGATCTGTTTCGTCTGGGTGCTGAAGCTGCTCAAGCGCAAGCCGGCCCCTGTGCAACACGCTGTCGAGGTGGCGAAGTGATGGTCATGGGTAAATGTGCACTACCGTTCGTGCTGGCCTTGACCCTGGTCGGCTGTTCCCTGGCGCCGACCTACCAGCGCCCGGAGGCGCCGGTGGCGGCTGCCTGGGGCGATGCCACCGGCCATCATGGCAAGTCGGTTGAGCAGCTGGACTGGCAGGCGTTCATCGTCGATCCGGCCTTGCGCCAACTGGTCGCCACGGCACTCGACAACAACCGCTCTCTGCGTCAGACCCTGCTCGACATCGAGCAGGCCCGAGCGCAATACCGCATCCAGCGGGCCGATCGGGTGCCTGGCCTGAGTGCCGGAGCTTCCGGCAATCGCCAGCACTTGCCGGCGGACCTGTCGAATAGCGGCAGGGAAGGGGTCAGCAGCAGCTACCAGGTGGGGCTGTCGCTGCCAGAGTACGAAGTGGACCTGTTCGGTCGGGTCAAGAGCCTGAGCGATGCGGCCCTGGAACAGTACCTGTCCACCGAGGAGGCCGGCCGCGCCGCCCGCATTGCGCTGATCGCCGATGTCAGCCAGGCCTACCTTAGCCTGGACGGTGCCGAACGGCGCCTGGCGCTGACCCGCCAGACCCTGGCCAGCCGCGAGGACTCGCTGGCCCTGGTCGGCCAGCGGCGCGCCGCCGGCACGGCCACTGCACTGGACCATCAGGAGGCGTTGGGGCTGGTCGAGCAGTCACGGGCCGAATTGGAAGGCATCGTGCGCGAGCAGCGCCAGGCCTACAACGCCCTGGTGCTGCTGCTGGGCAGCGCCGAGGCGGCCAAGTCGATTCCCGCCGAGCGGGCGCAGGCGCCGATGGTCCTGCAGGACATCGCCCCAGGCGCGCCGTCGGCGCTGATCGAGCGCCGCCCGGACATCCTCGCCGCCGAGCACCGGCTGCGGGCGCGCAATGCCGATATCGGCGCGGCGCGGGCGGCGTTCTTCCCGCGGATTAGCCTGACCGGCAGTTTCGGCACCTCCAGCGCGCAGATGTCCGGGTTGTTCGACGGTGGCTCGCGTAGCTGGACGTTCATGCCGCAACTGTCGCTGCCGCTGTTCGACGCCGGGCGCAACAAGGCCGGCCTGAACCTGGCCGAGGCGCGCAAGGACTCGGCGGTGGCCGCTTACGAAGGCACGATCCAGAGCGCCTTCCGCGAAGTGGCCGACGCCCTGGCCGCCACCGATACCTTGCGCCGCGAGGAAGCCGCGCGGCGTGCCCTGGCCGACACCAGCCGGGCGACCGTAACGCTGGCCAAGGCGCGCTATGAGGGCGGGGTGGACAACCACCTGCGCTACCTGGACGCGCAGCGCAGCGGCTATGTCAACGAAGCGGCGTTCATCGAGGCCAGCACCCAGCGCCAGCTGGCACTGGTCGATCTGTTCCGTGCCTTGGGCGGTAGCTGGCCGGCCCAAGGTTGAAATGCCTCCTTTGGTTGGGAAATCCAACCGCTTGGCCCCAGGTGTCCCTGCCTTGGGGCGTTTTTTTGCCCAGTGATAGGGGCCGAACAGGCGAGCGTTAATCGCGCAACAGATCCGGACTGTTGAAGTTACTCAATCGCGCATCGTCCTCGGCACACGCCAACCCCTGTAAACTCGCCTGCAGCAAAGCCTTCTGCAAACTCCGTTCGCCCACCTGCCAGGCTTGCTCCAGCAATGGCAACACGCGCCGGGGCAACACACTGAACATCGGCTGCCAATACCCACCCTGGCGCACCATGGCCGCGCTGTCATGCGCCACGGCCAGGCGCAGCAGGTCCTCGACCAGCGCCCGGTCGATGCGCGGCGCATCGCAGGCCAGCACTACCACCCATTCGTGCCGGGCTGCCCTGAGCCCGCTGATCACGCCGGCCAGCGGGCCGGGAAAGTCCGCTTCGGCGTCCGTGACGAGCTGGTCGGCGTAGATCGCGTAGGCCGCCTGGTTGCGGTTGCAGGAGATCACCAGGTCATCGCTCAGTGCCCGCACGGCGCGTTGCACATGCGCCACCAACGGCTCGCCACACCAGGGCACCAGCCCCTTGTCGCGCCCGCCCATGCGCTGGCCACGGCCGCCGGCAAGAATAAGGATGGAGCAGGGGGGAAGAACGTCGGGCATGAAAAAGGGTTCCGGGCAGTCAATGCCGGGAACCCTCCCATTTACCGCAGGGCTTGTCCAGTCAGGCCTGGTGGGTGGCCACCTGCGCCGCCTTGGTCTTGCCGCGCCCGGCCAGGCGCATCACCACGACGAAGAACACCGGCACGAACACCACGGCGAAGGTGGCGCTGAGCATGCCGCCGATCACCCCGGTGCCGATGGCTTGCTGGCTGGCCGAGCTGGCGCCGCTGGCGATGGCCAGCGGCACCACGCCGAGGATGAACGCCAGCGAGGTCATCACGATCGGGCGCAGACGCAGACGCGCGGCCTGGATCGCCGCGTCCGCCGCATCGATGCCTTGGTCCACCAGGTCCTTGGCGAACTCGATGATCAGGATGGCGTTCTTCGCCGACAGGCCGATCAGGGTGATCAGGCCGACCTTGAAGAACACGTCGTTGGGCAGGCCGCGCAGGGTCACCGCGAGCACCGCGCCGAGCACGCCCAGTGGCACCACCAGCAGCACTGCGGTGGGGATCGACCAGCTTTCGTACAGCGCGGCCAGGCACAGGAATACCACCAGCAGCGACAGTGCCATCAGCAGTGGCGCCTGGCTACCGGACAGGCGTTCCTGCAGCGACAGGCCGGTCCACTCCAGGCCGGCACCTGCCGGCAGCTGAGCCACCAGGCGCTCGATCTCGGCCATGGCCTCGCCCGAGCTGTAGCCGGCCGCCGGCTCGCCGGAAATCGACACCGCCGGGTAGCCGTTGTAACGGGTCAGCTGCACCGGGCCGGACTGCCAGCGGGCGCTGACGAAGGCGCCCAGGGGCACCATCTTGCCGCTGCTGTTGCGCACGTGGATTTTCAACAGATCTTCGACCTGGCTGCGCCGGTCGCCTTCGGCCTGCACCACCACCCGCTGCATGCGGCCCTGGTTGGGGAAGTCGTTGACGTAGTTCGACCCCACCGCGGTGTCGAGCACCGCGCCGATATCGGCAAACGACACGCCCAGGGCGTTGGCCTGGCGGCGGTCCACTTCCAGCTCGACCTGAGGGCTCTCCGCCAGCGATGCTTCGCGCACGTTGACCAGCACCTTGCTCTTGCGCGCCGCGTCCAGCAGTTGGTCACGAGCTTCCATCAGCCCGGTGTGGCCCATGCCGCCGCGGTCCTGCAGGCGGAACTCGAAACCGGTCGACTCGCCCAGGCCGTCCACCGGCGGCGGCAGCACCGCGTAGGCGATGGCGTCCTTGAGCTGGGTGAAGGCCATGGTGGCGCGTTCGGCGATCGACTGCGCGCTGTCGTCGCCACCGCGTTCGGACCAGTCCTTGAGCGTGGTGAAGGCCAGCGCCGCGTTCTGCCCGCTGCCGGAGAAACTGAAGCCGAGGATCAGCGTGGTGTTGGCCACGCCGGGTTCTTCGGCGTTGTGCGCCTCGATCTGCTGCCCGACCTCGATGGTGCGCGCCTGGCTGGCGCCTGGCGGCAGCTGGATGTCGGTGATGGTGTAGCCCTGGTCCTCGGTGGGCAGGAAGGCGGTGGGCAGTTGGCTGAAACCGTACACCAGCACGCCGACCAGTGCGGCGTACACCAGCAGGTACCGACCGCTGCGGGCCAGGGCGTGGGTCACCCAGCGCTGGTAGCCGTTGCTCATGCCCTCGAAGCGGCGGTTGAACCAGCCGAAGAAGCCCTTGCGCTCATGGTGCTCGCCTTTCTCCAGCGGCTTGAGCAGGGTGGCACACAGGGCCGGGGTCAGGCTCAGGGCGAGGAACGCCGAGAACAGGATCGACACCGCCATCGACACCGAGAACTGCTGGTAGATCACCCCCACCGAGCCTTGCATGAAGGCCATCGGCAGGAACACCGCCACCAGCACCAGGGTGATGCCGACGATGGCGCCGCTGATCTGGCCCATGGCCTTGCGCGTGGCTTCCTTGGGCGGCAGGCCTTCCTCGGCCATGATCCGCTCGACGTTTTCCACCACGACGATGGCGTCGTCCACCAGGATGCCGATGGCCAGCACCATGCCGAACAGGGTCAGTACGTTGACCGAGAAACCCAGCACGTTCATCACCGCGAAGGTGCCCATCAGCGCCACCGGCACCACCAGGGTCGGAATCAGCGTGTAACGGAAGTTCTGCAGGAACAGGAACATTACCGCGAACACCAGGACCATGGCCTCGAGCAGGGTGTTGATCACCTGCTTGATCGAGACCTTGACGAAGGGCGAGGTGTCGTAGGGGATGTCGTACTTCACCCCGGCCGGGAAGTAGCGCGCCAGCTCGTCGAGCTTCTGCTTGACCAGGGTCGCGGTTTCCATGGCGTTGGCGCCGGGCGAAAGCTTGACGCTGAAGGCGCTGGTGGCCTTGCCGTTGAGGCGGGTGCCGTACTGGTATTCCTGGGCCCCGATCTCGACCCGCGCCACGTCACCGACAGTGACCGTGGAGCCGTCGGTGTTGGCGCGCAGGACGATGGCGGCGAACTCCTCGGGGGTGCTCAGCTGGCCCTTGACCACCACGTTGGCGGTGATCTCCTGGGTCGGTCGGCTCGGCAGGTCGCCGATGCTGCCGGGGGCGACCTGGGCGTTCTGCGCGGCGATGGCCTCGGCCACGTCGTTGGGCGTGAGGTTGAAACCGACCAGCTTGGCCGGGTCGATCCAGATGCGCATGGCCCGTTCGGAGCCATACAGCTGCGCCTTGCCGACGCCCTTGAGGCGACGGATCTCGTTCATCACGTTGCGCGCGAGAATGTCCGACAGGGCGATCTCGTCGAGGCTGCCGTCCTCGGAGGTGAGGGTGGCCAGCAACAGGAAGCCGGTAGACACCTTCTCCACCTGCAGGCCTTGCTGGGTGACCGGGCGCGGCAGGCGCGACTCGATCACCTTGAGGCGGTTCTGCACGTCGACCTGGGCCATGTCCGGGTTGGTGCCGGGCTGGAAGCTGGCGGTGATGGTGGCGCTGCCCAGGCTGCTCTGGGATTCGAAATAAAGCAGGTTGTCGGCACCGTTGAGCTCCTGCTCGATGATGCTGACCACGCTCTCGTCCATGGTCGCCGCCGAGGCGCCGGGGTAGACGGCGTAGATTTCCACCTGCGGCGGTGCCACGTCGGGATACTGGGCCACCGGCAACTGCGGGATGGCCAGGGCGCCGACCAGGAGGATGAACAGGGCCACCACCCAGGCGAACACCGGGCGGTCGATGAAGAACTGCGGCATGGATCAGGCCCTCATTGGCCGTTGTGTTGGGCGACTGCGGTGGCGCCTGGTTGTTCGTCGACTTGCACCTGGTCGCCGGCCTTGACGTGTTGCAGGCCCTCGACCACCACGCGGTCACCCGGGGCCAGGCCCTCGCTGACGATCCAGCGGTCGCCCTGGGCGCTGCCCAGGGTCACCTGGCGTTCGCTGATACGGTCCTGCGGGTCGACCAGCAGCACCTTGGGCACACCGGCGCTATCGCGCAGGATGGCGCGTTGCGGCACGCTGATGCCCTGAGGCTGCACGGCCTGGTACAGGCGCACGCGCACATAGCTGCCGGGCAGCAGGTCGAGGTCCGGGTTGGGGAACTCGCTGCGCAGGGTGATCTGGTTGGTGCTCGGGTCGACGCTGATATCGGAGAACAGCAGCTTGCCGGCCAGCGGGTAGGCGCTGCCATCGTCCTGGATCAGCGTGGCCTTGACTTGGTCGCGGCCCACCTGCTGCAGCTCGCCGGCACGCAGCGAGCGGCGCAGGGCGTTGAGTTCGCGGGTCGACTGGGTGACGTCGGCGTGGATCGGGTTTAACTGCTGGATGGTGGCCAGCGGCGTGGTCTCGCTCTGGCCGACCAGCGCGCCCTCGGTTACCAGGGCGCGGCCGATGCGCCCGGAGATCGGTGCGGTGACGGTGGCATAGCCCAGGTTCAGGCGCGCGCGTTCCAGCGCCGCCTTGGCTTCGCCGACCGCAGCGTCGGCCTGGAGGAAGGCGGCGCGGGCGTTGTCGTACTCCTGGCGGCTGACGGCCTTGTCCTCGACCAGTTCACGGTAGCGCTGCTCCTGCAGGCGCGCCTGGTACAGCGTCGCCTCGGCCTTGGCCAGGGTGGCGCGGGCGCTGTCGAAGTCGGCCTTGAACGGTGCCGGGTCGATCAGGAACAGCACGTCGCCTTGTTTCACGTCGCTGCCTTCGCGGTACACCCGCTTGAGCACCACGCCGGCCACCCGGGCGCGCACCTCGGCGGTGCGGGGGGCAAGGATGCGGCCGCTGAGTTCGGTGCTGATGGCCAGCGGCTGCACGGCAAGGGTTTCGACCCGGACCTGGGAGGGCGGGGCCTTTTCTTCCTGCTCGGCGGCGTCGTTGCAAGCGGCCAGGGAAAGGGTCATCAGCGCCAGTAGCGCCAGAGGGCGCAGGCGCAAAGCACGGAGCGTGGACATACGGATCTTCCAGGTTTGATCCAGCGTATGCTAAAGCAGCCGTTCGGGTGACGGCTGTTAAGCTGTGTTGGGCGTGTGTGAAAAAGTGTGAACAATGGGCGGTGGCCCGCCCGGGATTCTATATCCTGCCTTACTTCAATCTTTCGTCAAATCCCCTTATGCCGAACATTCTCCTGGTCGAAGACGACAGCGCGTTGTCCGAACTGATCGCCAGCTACCTGCAACGCAACGATTTCCATGTCCGGGTGATTGCCCGCGGCGACCATGTGCTGGACGAATTCCGCCGGCAGAAACCGGACCTGGTGATTCTCGACCTGATGCTGCCGGGCCTGGACGGCCTGCAGGTATGCCGCCTGCTGCGCCAGGAGAGCCAGAGCCTGCCGATCCTCATGCTGACCGCCCGCGACGACAGCCACGACCAGGTGCTGGGGCTGGAGATGGGCGCCGACGACTACGTCACCAAGCCGTGCGAGCCCCGCGTGCTGCTGGCCAGGGTGCGCACGTTGCTGCGCCGCAGCAGCGTCAACGAGCCGCGCCTGGACTGCGACCTGATCCAGATCGGCGGGCTGTGCATCGACCTGGCCGAGCGCACGGTCACCTGGCGCGGCGAAGAGGTGGAACTGTCCAGCGGCGAGTACAACCTGCTGGTGGTGCTGGCGCGCAACGCCGGCGAGGTGATGAGCCGTGACCGCATCCTCCAGCAATTGCGCGGCATCGAGTTCAACGGCACCGACCGTTCGGTGGACGTGGCCATCTCCAAGCTGCGCCGACGTTTCGACGACAGCGCAGGTGAAGCGCGCAAGATCAAGACCGTATGGGGCAAGGGCTACCTGTTCAGTCGCGTCGAGTGGGAGTACTGATACGCCATGCTGAAGATCCTGGTGCGGTTGTACCTGGTGATCATCGTCGCCTATGCCGGGGCGATCGCGCTGATTCCCGACACCATCGTCGGTTTGTTTCACGATCGCTTCATGGCCTACAACCTCGACCAGGCCAAGGGCGTGCAGACCCTGATCGTGCGCCAGTTCCAGCAGGCCCCGCGGGAGCAGTGGCCGACGGTGGAAAAGGAACTGGCCGCGGCGTTCAAACCGTTGGAGGTGCGCTTGCTGCGCATGGACGACGCCGAGCTGAGCAGCGAGGAAAAGGCCCGGCTCGAGCATGGCCTGTATGTGGTGCGCATGGCCGACTGGGGCTATTACGAAACGGCGCTGGCGCCGCTGGACCAGGACTGGCTGGTACGCCTGCACTCGCCGGACGACCCGCTGGACATCAATGTGCTGTCCTGGGGCGTGACCGTGCTGATCGGCGCGGCCATGCTCGGCTGCCTGTTGCTGTGGGTATGGCCGCACTGGCGCGACCTCGAGCGCCTGAAGGACACCGCCCGGCGCCTTGGGCGCGGCGAGATGTCCGAGCGCACGCATATCTCGCCGCGCTCGAACATCGGCGAGCTGGCCGGGGTGTTCGACACCATGGCCAGCGACCTGGAGCGCCACGTCAATCAGCAGCGTGAACTGCTCAACGCGGTGTCCCACGAGCTGCGCACGCCATTGACCCGCCTGGACTTCGGCCTGGTGCTGCTGTTCGACGAGGTGCCGCCGGCCAGCCGCAAACGCCTGCTGGGGCTGGTGGGCCATGTGCGCGAGCTGGACGAGCTGGTGCTTGAGCTACTGTCCTACAGCCGCCTGGAAAGCGCCGACCAGGCCCGCGAGCGGGTCGAGGTGTCGTTGCTCGAACTGGTGGACAGCGTGCTCGGTGGTTTCGCCGAAGAGCTCGACGATCGCGGCATCCAGTGGGAGGTGCAATGCGACACCGACCTGCCACGCTTCGTCCTCGATCCGCGACTGACTGCTCGCGCGGTACAGAACCTGGTGCGCAACGCCATGCGCTACTGCGACGAAAGCCTGCTGCTGCGCTTGCGCCTGGAAGAGGATGGCGCCTGCCTGGTGACGGTCGAGGACGACGGCATCGGCATTCCAGTCGAGGAGCGTGAGCGGATCTTCCAGCCGTTCTACCGGCTGGACCGCAGCCGCGATCGCAACACGGGTGGTTTCGGCTTGGGCTTGGCGATCAGCCGGCGGGCCATCGAAGGGCAGGGCGGCACGCTCACAGTGGCGCAATCGGCGTTGGGTGGGGCGCAGTTCAGGATTCGCTTGCCAGCCGGTTGATGCAGCGCCTGGGCCGGCCTCATCGCGGGGCAAGCCCGCTCCCACGCTGATGATGGACACTGGTGTGGGAGCGGGCTTGTCCCGCGATGGTCATTGTCCTGACAAGCTTGCCGACCAGGTCACGAAGCGGTCCTTGCCCGTGTGCTTGGCTTCGTACAGGGCCTGGTCAGCCCGGATCAGCGCCGAGCTCAGGGTATCGCCGCTATCGATCCGGGCCAGGCCGATACTGATGGTCACCGGGTGTGCCCCGAGGTCCTCGCGCACCCGCTGGCACAGCCTCGCAACTTGCTGCTCGGCGCCTGTTTCATCCAGCCCCTGGAAGAAGATCGCGAATTCCTCGCCGCCCAGCCGGGCGATCTCGTGGCCGATCATCGCCGCCTTTATGTGCGCCGCCACGCGCTTGAGCACCTCGTCGCCGATGTCGTGACCGAAGCGGTCGTTGACCTGCTTGAAATTGTCGATGTCGATCATCGCCAGGTACTGTTCGCCGGCCTGTTGCAGCTGCTTTTCGGCCTTGGCCATGAAGGAGCGACGGTTGGGGATGTTGGTCAGCGCATCGATATAGGCTTGCTCCAGCAGTACCTTGGTCAGGTAGAAGTTGTGCAGCTTGGCCTGGCGGATGCGCAGGTAGCTGTAGATCACCAGGCCGCTGAGGCATACCGCGTAGCTGATCAGCATCGCGCCTTCGAGCTCCAGGGCTTCGATACGCGTGTGGAGGAAAGGATTGAGCATGATCCAGGTGATGCCCATGGCGCAGAAGAACGACCAGCGTCGCACCGGTAGCACCGACACGGTGTACAGCACGGTAGAGACTCCGAGCACCAGCCATACCGGGCGCAGGGCGATGGGAATGCCCTCGATCACCAGGCGCATGGCCAGGGTGATCACCGCCACGAACAGCAGGTTGAGCACGTCGAAATGCTGGCTCCTGCGGGTGAAGCCCAGGACCACGGTGAGGCTGCACAGCAGGGCGATGAACATCCCGGACAGCCAGGTGAAGCCCTGGCCGCCGAGGTAGCTGACGATCAGGTCGAAGACCAGCCAGATGGCGATGCCGATGCAGAAGATCAGCAGGCAGAAACGGCGCATGGCCTCGAATTCGTGCTGGCGGAACTCGGCGCGCAGGGCGGCGGGAGCGACCTGCTGGCGGATGTGGGCTTCGAGGGTCTTGTACATGCTGGAGGATGCCCTCGGCTATTGTGCGGGTCTTGCCGGCCCTGTCACGGGCAAGCCCGCTCCCATAAAGGTTGGGTGCTGGTATTCGTGGGAGCGGGCTTGCCCCGCGATGAGATTCGTTCAGGCGGCTGGTTTCAATCCCTGGAAAGCGTCCCTCTGGCCCAGGGCCGATAGCGCAGGGCGAACACGGCTTGGGCGTGGCAACCTCCGCTCAGCGCCGGCTGCGCAGGTTCGGCGTGGAACGGTTGGCCAGGCTTGCTGACCTGGCGAAATGCCTCGCGCACGATGCCCACCCGGCAGGGCAGGGCCTGTTCATAGCCTTGGCGTACCAGCGGCGTCAGGCGCCCCGTGCCGGCGCCGTCCTGCCACCAGACGTTCAGGCCAAGGCTGGCCAACTGCTCCAGCCACGCGCCATTGACCCGTGGCGATAGCTGGCCGGCGCTGAACGCGCTGATATGCAGGGGCTTGTCCAGTTGCCGGTTGAAAGCCTGCAATTGCGTGTGCAGCGCATCGCGCCTGGCCGGGTCGCGAAAGTGCAGGTCGTCCAGTTCCATGGGCAGGTACCAGCCGGCCACCGGCAGCGCCCAGTCGGCCTTGAGCTGCTGATACTGGGTGAGCGAGCGTCCCAGCTGTGCCTTGAAGTAACTGTTCAGGCCTTCGTCGTCGAGCTGTTCGAGGCGCTGGTAGTAGGCCGGATCCATGTACAGGCCCAGCACCAGCTCGAGGCCTTGGGCCCGCGCTTCGCGCAGGCTCCCGGCCAGCCAGCCCTCGGAGCCTCCAAAGTCGCTGTCGCCGTAGGCGCTCCACTGCACGATCAGGGTCTTGCCGCCCTGGGCCACGGTGGCTCGCCACAGGTTTTGCCACTGCGCCGGGGTGACGTCCGCGTCACGGTTGAGCGGCTGGTAGAACAGGCGCTGGTCGGCCTGGGCGGGTAGCCACAGGATCAGCAGGCAGAGAGCCAGGAAGCTACGCATCAGAAGTTCATCTCCACACCCAGCAGTACGCCGTTGCCGCGCTCGTAGAGGTTGCCGCCCAGTGCCTGCTGGTACTCGGCGCGTACTTTCAGCGAACCGCGATAGGCGTTGTAGCGGTCATCGTCGAACCACCACTGCCAGCGCACGCCGACCCCGGCGCGGGCGTCCTGGCGCCAGTCGTTGCTCGGGTCCTGGCTGGAAAATTCGAGAAAGCCGTAGGGCATGATCGTCTGCGGCGACTGGCTGGGCAGTTTCCACGCATGGCCCTGCTGGAAGCGCGACAGCCAGGCATGGTCGCCGGCACGGGTCCACCAGGCGGCGTCGAGGTAGAGGAAGCGCTCGTCCCAGTCGTCCTCGTCGATACGCCAGTCGTTGCGGTACTTGCCCTGATCCAGGAACGAAGCCGTGGCGCGCAGCAGCAGGTCGTTGCTCGATTCGGCGTTGTGACGCAGGTCGCCCCAGTTGCCACCGACCTTGGCCGGGCTGAGCAGTTCGCCCAGGCTCAGGCCGCTGTAGTGCGTGCTGTCGATCTGGCGCTGGTGGTACAGCTCGGCGTACAGGTTGAGGTTGGCCTGACCGAGCGGCTTGTAGCGCAGGCCAACACCGGTGCCCATGCTCTGCGCATAGTCGGTGCGGCTCTGGCCACCGAACAGCACGCGGCCGTAGACCGACAGGGTGCTGCCATTGCGGCTGGGCTCCTCGCCCAGGGCGTGGTCCCACATCGCCAGCTGCACGTTCTGCGAGCGGGCCCGGCGCGAGGTGCCGCTGCGTTCGCCGCTGTCGAGGAACTTGTCGTTGGTCGAAGTGCCGGCGGGCGACCAGGTGCTGGCCAGGGTGATGCTGTCGCGGCGCGACAGGGCTTCATGGGCGCGGCGCTGGCGGTACTTGCGCGCCTCAAGGCTGCCGTACTCGTCGTCGCCGTCGACCAGGTTGCGCTCCACTTCCAGTACCCGGCGCAGCTCGCGGCGGGCCGAGGCACTGTCCTCGACCTCGTCGTAGCGCAGGGCCAGGGTTTCGCCCAGGCGGTAGTCCTCGGGGAAGTCGCGGCTGGCGCGCTCCAGGTAGGGTATGGACTGGCGGCGTTGCTGCTTGTCCGCCGAGCCCGCCAGGCGCATGCCGTAGTCGGCGCGGTAACGCGGCTGGTCCGGCGCCAGGCGCACGGCCTCGGCCAGCCAGGCGCTGCTCTGGGCGCTGTCGCCGGCCTGCTGGGCGGTGCCGGCGGCAGCGTAGTAGTGATCGGCGCGCGGGGCATGACGCAGCGCTTCGCGCTGGAAGGCCAGGGCCTGCTGCGGGTTGCCCTGGCGCTGGGCAATGGCGGCGCCCAGCGCCCAGTCGTCGGCACTCTGGTGCGCCGCCGCATCCCAGTGGCGGCGGGCGGCGTCGGCGTCACCGGCGTTCAGTGCGCCACGGGCGGCGGTCAGGCGCGCATTGTCGGTCCAGGCGCTGGCCGGCAGGCTGTTCCAGATCGGCAGCGCTGCCTCTGAGTCGCCGGAGGCTTCCAGGGCGTAGGCCAGGGGCAGGCGGCTACCGCTATCACCCAGGCGTTCGGCGGCCTGGTAATAGACCACAGCTTCGCCGGGCTGATCAGGCATGGCGCAGCGCCCCAGGGCGCGATACTGCCCGGCTTCGACCGGGGTGGCCGGGATGGCCTTGCGCACGGCGTCGCACTGGCCGGCTTCGGCCAGGCGGCCCAGTAGCTGGCCACGGGTGACGGCATCGACCCGTGGCACCAGGGAGAGCATGCGTGGCCCGTCCAGCGGGCCGTCGTTACGCGCATAGAGATTGCCCAGGCGTTGCAGCAGCGAGGGCGTCAGCCTGCCCTGGCGACGCGCGTAGGCGTTGTCGAGCAGCTGCCGGGCGCGCTCGCTCTGGCCGCTTTCGAGCAGCATGAAGCTGGCTTGTTCCAAGGCGGCGAGATCGCCGGTCTGTCGGTAGCGTTGCTCCCACTGCGTCGCGGTGCGCGGTTGCGCAGGCTGCGCGGGTTCGCCATACAGGCGTTGCCTGAGGATGGCATAGCTGCGCGGATTGTCGCGGGCTTGGCATTGGCCGAGCTGCTCGCGGGCCAGCTTCAGGTCCTTGTGGGACAGCCAGTCGACGGTCTCCAGGCACGGGCGTTGCAGTTCATTGCTCAGCTGGCGCACCAGCGGCGCATCATCGCCTTCACGGGCCAGCTCCCACAGCTGCTGGCGTTGCTCGGGGTGCTGCAGTTGCTCGGCGGGCAGGCTCTGCAGCCAGCGCTCGGCCTGCTGGTTATAGCCCATGGCGATGGCGCGGTTGGCCATGGCCAGGCGGGCGTGGGTCGCCGCTTCCTGGGAAGGTGCGCTGGCCAGGAGTGAGTTCAGGCCCTTTTCATCGACTTGCTGGATATATGCATTGGCCAGGCGCTGCCAGTCCTGCGGGGGCAGTTGGCCCTGGTCGGCCAGCGGCTGCAACTGATCGATGGTCTCTCCCCAGTTGCGCAACTGCTCGGCGAAGTTGGCCCGGGTCATGCGCAACACCATGCCATCGTCGCGCACCGGCAGATGGTTGAGCCACTCCAGGGCCTTGGCCGCGCCGCCGAACTTGGCCAGGCTGACGCTGTAGGCCTGCCACAGGCGCACGCGCTGCTGGCCCTGGCTGTCGGCGAGCCAGGCCTCCACCTGGCTCGCGGCCGGCGGGTCCTGTTCGATCCAGGTCAGGCGCAGTTCCAGCAGGGCATCGGCGTGTTCAGGATTGTCGTCGAGGTCTTCGGCAATGGCCTGGGCTTCCTTGTACCGACGTTGATGGGCCAGGGCCTCGGCCAGCAGGGCGCGGGCCTCGTTGTTGTTCGGCACGCGCCCCAGCACATGGCGGGTCAGGCGCTCGACCTCGGCCCAGTTGTCTTTCTGCGCCTCCCGATAGCCACGCTCCATGAAGGGGTAGCTGGTGAAGCGCTGGAAGTCGGTCATCGGCTTGGTCGGTGCGGCCAGGGCGGAAGAACACAGCAACAGGCTGGCGATGGTCAGGGAAAGACGGGGCGTCATGCCACCTCCCGGGTCAGGTCGTAGGCGGCCTGCTGTTCGCTGGCCTGCTCGGCGAGGGCTTGCTGCAGCACTTCCTCGGTGATGATGCCGCGGGCGATCAGGTGTTCGCCCAGGCTCTGCTGCTCAGGGTTGAAGTCGATCAGGGCCTGGTTGAACAGGGTCACCGGCACCATGCCGCGCACTTGCAGCAGCGAACCGAGCATCACCTGGTGGGTACCGACCCTCTCCAGCAGCGCGGCATCGTCCTGGTGGCGTTCGAGTACCTCGAGCATTTCCCGGGTCTCGGGTTTCTGCCAAGGGCTCGGGTAGTGATAGCGCAGGCCCAGGGTAACGCGCCCCTGCGGCGCCAGGCGGGCACGCACCGGGCGTTTGAGCTGGCGGCTGATGACCCCCAGCGAGACCTGGCTGACCGGGCTTTCGCTGGCCAGCACCAGGGTGTCGCCGTCTTCGTCCACCGGCAGCACGCCGTAGTGCGTGGCGAGCTTGCGCGGCAGCTTGGCGATCAGCGCCGGGGCGATCTTGAACGGATTGAGCGGTGCCCAGGGCAGGTCCAGTTGCTCGGCCAGGGTCTCGACCAGCTGTTCGCTGGTGAGCCAGCCGCGCAGCAGCAGCTCGCGTCCGAGCCGCCGCCGAACCGGGCTGGTGATGGCCTGCTCCAGCTGTTCTTCGCTGATCAGGCCTTTCTCCACCAGGCGATGGCCCAGCGGGGTGCGTGCCGGCGCGGCGAGGGCAGGGAACTCGTGGGTGGTCTTGTCCCAGGCCACCCGCCGCGAATCGCCCATCTCCATCACCTGGCGCAGGGCGCGCAGGTTGGCGAAGAAGTTGACGAAGTTGCTCCACATCATCCGTGGCGCCGAGAGCAGGCCTTCGAAGACGCCGTAGTAGCGGGTAACGAACCAGAACCGCTGGAACAGGCGGTTGAACAACAGCAGGCCGTTGAGCCACAGCAAGGTGCTGAGCAGCGTGCTGTCGCTGAGGATCGACATGAACCGCCACGACTCCGGCGCGATCACCGTGACCAGCCACATGGCCAGCAGCACCAGCAGCAACAGGTTGACCAAAAAACTCAACAGATAGGCGAACAGCCCGCGGCGGTCGCGCCAGAGGAAGTAGTTGAGCGCGCCCTTGCGGCTCCAGCCGAGATTGCTGGTGCCCTGGAACACGATCCCGACGATCCACCGCGATTTCTGGCGGATGGCGTGCTGCCAGTCACGGGGGAAATGCTCGCGCACGCAGATCACCTGGGCAAACTCGCGGCTCATGCCGGGGCGCCACTCCTGCTTGAGGGCCAGCGCCGGGTCGGTGATGGAATAGCGGGCGAAGATGCACTTCATGCCCTTTTGCTTGAGGCGAAAACCGATGTCGTAGTCTTCGGTGAGGCTCTGCACATCGAAGGCGATGCCGTCGCCGTCCTCCAGCAGCGCGCTGATCGCCCGGCGGCTGAAGCAGGTGCCGACCCCGGCGCTGGGCACCTGGCCGGTGAGCGCCTCGCGCACGATGACGTCCTTGCCGTGGTTCTCGGCGAACTCGTCGACATAGTGGCCGGCGGTGAAGCCCTTCCATTCCGGGGCGTAGGGGTACACCGGGATCTGGATCATGTCCTTGTTCGGCAGCAGGTAGTTGAACAGGCGCAGTTCCATGGGCGAGATGACGTCCTCGGCGTCATGCAGGATGAACCCGGCGAACTCGATGCGCGCGTCCTGCTGGAAACGCAGGATGGCGTCGATGATGTTGTTCAGGCAGTCGGCCTTGCTGGTGGGGCCGGGGCGGGCGCAGACCACCTTGTGCACGTTGGGGTAGTGCAGGCACACGGCGTCGACGTCGGCCTGGGTCTGCGGGTCGTTGGGGTAGGTGCCGACGAAGATCTGGTAGTTCTCGTAGTCGATGGTCGAGGCGGCCAGGCGCGCCATCTCGCCGACCACGCCGACCTCGTTCCAGGCCGGCACCATGATCGCCAGGGGCTTCTCCGGCACTTCGAACAGGCGCTTTTCGTCGGCCTTGTCGAACTTGTCGTAGATGCGGAAACGCCGGATCAGCTTGCGGCCCCAGTAGCACAGGTCGATGAACAGGTCGTCCAGGCCCAGCAGGAACATCAGTGTCGCCAGGATGATGGCAAGGATCTTCAGGCCGAACAGGACATAGGTGAGGAAATCGATGAAGGCCAGGCTCATGCGTTGTCCCGTGCGGCGGATTGCTCGGCGAACCAGCGGCTCAGGCGTTCGGCGATGCGTTCGCTGGCATGCCCGTCGCCGAAGGGGGTGTAGACCTGGGCCATACGCTCGTAGGCCGACGGGTCATCGAGCAACTGGCTGGTCTCCTGGACGATGCGCTCGGTGAGCGTGCCGACCAGCTTGACCGTGCCGCCCTTGAGCACGGCGGGTCGCTCGGTGACCTTGCGCAGCACCAGCACCGGCTTGCCCAACGCGGGGGCCTCTTCCTGCACGCCGCCCGAGTCGGTGAGGATGATATGGGCGCGGTTCATCAGCCAGACAAAGTGCGGGTAGTCCTGAGGCGCGACCAGATGGATGTTGTCGCGCCCCGAGAGCACGCTGTACACCGCGTGCTGCACCTGTGGGTTGAGGTGCACGGGGTAGAGGAACTGTACGTCGGGGTAGCGCAGGGCCAGTTCGGCCAGGGCCAGGCAGATGCGTTCGAAGCCGCTGCCGAAATTTTCCCGGCGGTGGCCGGTGATCAGCACCATGCGCTGGTCGTCGCGCAGCGCATTGAGCGGGGAGTCGGCGGCGGGGCGCCAGTTGTCCTTGTTCAGCTTGTCGCGCATCCACAGCAGGGCGTCGATCACCGTGTTGCCGGTGACCTCGATGTGCTCGGGCGGCACGCCTTCGCGGATCAGGTTGGCGTCGGAGTCGCGGGTGGGGGTGAAGTGCAGGTCGGCGAGCACGCCGGTCAAGCGTCGGTTGGCCTCCTCGGGCCAGGGCTGCTGCAGGTTGCCGGTGCGCAAGCCGGCCTCGACATGGCCGATGGGAATGTGACGCTGGAAGGCGGCCAGCGAGGCGATGAAGCTGGTGGTGGTGTCGCCGTGGACCAGGACGATATCGGGCCTGACCTGTTCATAGGCCTGGTCGAGCTTGTCCAGCAGGTCGCGGGCCAGGCCGTTGAGGGTCTGGTTCTGGGTCATCACCTGCAGGTCCTGGTCGACCTCGAGGCCAAAGGCGGTGAGGACCTGTTCGAGCATTTCGCGGTGCTGGCCGGTGGAGCAGATCTGCAGGTCGACCTCGGGCCAGTCGCGCAGGACGCGGGCCAGCGGGGCCATCTTGATCGCTTCGGGGCGGGTACCGAATACCATCATCACGGTGTAAGCCATCGTGTAGTTCCTCGTTCGATTCCCTGGACGAAGGTGTACGACGTGTCGACGCTTGCCAGTCATAAATACAAGCAGTCGATCATAGGGTTGTCCAATGCGCGGCATGCCCCAAGACGTGCCGGGCAGGCCTTGGCCGAGAGGCTTCGAGGCATGGGTCGTGCCGGCGGAAGGTGGTGCCGGACGCCAGGGATGGGTGTTGCGGAAACGTTTATGCTAATTTTTCTTGATTGAACGGTCAGTCAATAAAGTATTTGTGACTTTTTCTTGAGGCTTACTTCTTGTAGCTTTGCGGGTCTTTTATTCAAGGAGTTGAACATGCAAGGCAAGGCGCGCAAGGTCGTCCAGGCCATCCTTTACGAGGCCATCGCCGTGGCTTGCGTGGCACCGGCGCTGGAGCTGGCGTTCGGCGCGGGCATGGCGCAGTCGACGGTATTGTCGGTCCTCATGTCGGGCATCGCGATGAGCTGGAACATGGCCTACAACTGGGCCTTCGAGCGCTGGGAGGCGCGCCAGCACAAGCGCAGCCGCACCTTGCTGCGGCGCCTGCTGCATGCCTTGGGTTTCGAGGGCGGGCTGGTGCTGATCCTGCTGCCGCTGGTGGCGTACTGGCTGGATATCGGCCTGTGGGCGGCGCTGGTCACCAACCTGGCGTTGTTCGTGTTCTTCTTCGTCTATGCGTTCGTGTTCCAGTGGGGCTTCGACAAGGTTTTCGATGTGCCAGTCTCGGCGCAGGGCTGCTGATCGGGGCTTTTCGCACAAGCCCCTGGGATTCCCCTTTGAATCGCGCATCGCCAATAATCCGTATTCACCCTTGCCAGGCTCGCATCAATGCCGCGCCCTATCATCCTGCCGCTCGCCGAGAACTACCGCCATGGCGAGCACATCGCCCCGCATTGCCATGACCGCGCCCAGCTGATCCATGCCATCAGCGGCGTGGTCACGGTCAGTGCCCGCGAGGGCAACTGGGTGGTTCCCCCTGGGCGAGGTGTGTGGGTACCGGCGGCTGTCGAACATGAGCTGCGCATGGCCGGCGTGGTGCGCATGCGCACCCTGTTCGTCGACCCGGGCGCGCGCCCGGACTTGCCGCGTCAATGCCAGGTGATCGAGATCTCGCCGTTGCTGCGCGAACTGATCATCCGCGCCATGGACATCGCCCCCGATCATCCGGCACAAGGCCGCGAGGCGCGGATCATGCAACTTATCCTCGACGAGATCCGCGTGCTGCCGGTGTTCGCCCTGCATGTGCCGAGCCCGCATTCGGCGCACCTGCAAGGACTGTGTGAAGCGCTGCGCCAGGCCCCGTCCGAGGACTGGAGCCTGGCCCGCGCCGCGGCCTACAGCGGCTTGAATGCGCGCACCCTGACTCGCGCCTTCCAGCGCGAGACCGGGTTGAGCCTGGTGCAATGGCTGCGGCGCATGCGCCTGTTGGCCAGCCTGGATGCCCTGGCGGCCGGACAGTCGGTGCTGGAGGTGGCGCTGGACCTGGGCTATGACAGCCCCAGCGCGTTCAGCGCGATGTTCCGCCGTACCCTCGGGGTGTCGCCATCGGTCTACTTCGGCAGGACCGCCGAGCGCTGGTAGGCCAGCCCCGGTGCTTCGTCCCAGCCGCCGCCCAGCGCGGTGAACAGGTTCACCTCGGCCAGCAACTGCGCCAGGCGATCACTGATCAGGCCTTGCTGGGCGCTGAACAGCGAGCGCTGCGCATCGAGGAACGTCAGGCTGCTGTCGATGCCGTTGCGGTAGCGATTCTCGGCCAGGTCGTGGTAGCGCTGACTGGCCTCGACCAGGTCGCGTTGGGCCTGCAGCTGCTGCTGGTAGGTGGTGCGCGCCGCCAGGCCGTCGGCCACCTCCTGAAAGGCGGTCTGGATCGATTTCTCGTAGCGCGCCACCTGCATGTCCTTTTGCAGCTTGGCGTAATCGAGGCTCGCGCGCAGGCTGCCAGCGTTGAACAGCGGCAGGTTCACTTGCGGCTGGAACAGCCAGCTGCCGGTGCCGGCATCGAACAGATCGGCCAACTCGCGGCTGCTGCTGCCGGCGTTGGCGGTCAGGCTGATGCTTGGGAAGAACGCCGCCCGTGCCGCGCCGATGTTGGCGTTGGCGGCCTGCAACTGGTATTCGGCCTGGCGAATATCCGGCCGGCGCTGCAGCAGATCGGCGGGCAGGCCGGCCGGCACCCGGGCGATCTGCTCGTTGGCCAGGGGCAGGGGCGGCAGGTGTTCATCGACCTGCGCGCCGACCAGGCGCTGTAACTGGTTGAGGTCCTGGGCGGCCAGGCGGGTATAGCGCGCGACGGCGGCGCGGGTGCTGTCGACCCGGGTGGTGGCCTGGATCTGGTCGAGCGCCGACAGCGTGCCGGTGCGGCGCTGGCGCTGGGTCAGGCGCAGGCTTTTCTCGTCGGCCTGCAAGGTCTGGCGCGACAGGGCCAGCAGTTCCTGGTCGGCGCGCCAGGTCAGGTAGGCGCCGGCAACGCTGCTGATCAGGCTGAGCTCGGCGCCACGCCGTGCCTCGTCGGTAGCCAGGTAACTGAGCAGGGCCTGGTCGCTGAGGCTGCGCAGGCGGCCGAACAGGTCCAGCTCATAGGCGCTGATGCCGATGGTGGCCGATTGCTGTGTGCTGATCACGCCTTCGCCACCGGTACGCCGCCGTGGCAGGTACTGGCGTGTGCCTTGGGCATTGGCGGCGATCTTCGGCAGTAACTCGGCGCGCTGGATGCGGTATTGGGCGCGGTAGGCTTCGGCGTTGAGCACGGCCACGCGCAGGTCGCGGTTGTTGGCCAGCGCGGTGTCGAGCAGTTGGCGCAGCACCGGGTCGCGGAAGACCCCCTGCCAGTCGCGGGGCAGTGCCGTGGTGGGCGGCCCGCCCCGATAGGCGGGGCCGCTGGGGTATTGCTCGGCGCTGGGCGAGGGGGGGCGCTGGTAGTCGGGGGCCAGGCTGCAGCCGGTCAGCACGAGGGCAAGCAAGGGTAGTGTGATTTGCCGCATGGCAGGGTCTCTGGGTTCAGGTGCCGGCCATCCAGCGGGCCAGGCCGTGGCGTCCGCTGACGCCGAGCTTGGCGGTGGCGCGTTTGAGGTAGGTCTCGATCGAGCTGCTCTTCACGTTCAGGCGCTGGGCCATCTGCGGCACGGTGCCACCGGTGAGCAGGCCGATGCACACCTCCTGCTCGCGGCTGGACAGGCGGATTGCGTCTTGCTCCAGGCGCTCGGTGAACACCTGGCGCAGCGACCCGGCCTCATCGGGCAGCAGGCCGCCCGGGCGGCGACTGGCCGACTGAAGGAACAGCTGGGCATGATGCTCGACCAACGGCAGCAGTGTGTCGGACAGGCGCTTGAGCAGCGACAGCTCGGCCAGCGAGAACATTCCCTCGCTGCGCAGCCGTTGGCAGCAGATGACCCAGCGCCGGTTGCCGCTGCGCGATACCAGGTTGCACTGGTGCACGGGGGCGTTTATCTGGATCAGCAGCGGGTCTTCCATGCGCATGATGCTTTGCAGCAGGGGGTGGCGCAGAGGCTCCTGAACCGGTGTTTCTTCGGGGCGGCCGGCACTGCCCAGTGCCTTGACCTGGCGGATGCTGGCCTGGTCGCTGTCGAGGGTCCATTCGCTGAGGTCGAGGCGATGGAGCGGCACCTGGTCACCGATCAACTGGAACATCTGTTCGGCGAAGGTGCCATCGCCGGTGCTGGCAACCAGTGCCCCCAGTTGCAGGTACAGGTGCGGGTCGTGGCAGTGTTCGAGGCTGTCGATCAGCTTCATGTGCTTGTCTTCCTTGATCCGGTAACGCGGCGGGGTTTCGCGGTCGAGTCCTCTCTGTGCTGGGGCTTGGCGCTATTGAATAGCAGGCTCCAAGCCTGCGTCTGTAGCGGAAAGCGGGGACAGGAAATGCCAATTAATCCGACAAGAAAAGTCGGTGTTTTTCCCCTGATGTACCTTGCGGATCGCAGGATTGTCGGACAATTGGCGCCAGTAAGCGGCGAGATCGGCGGCGTTTGCCACGCTCGCTCACAGGGGTAGGCCGCTGCCGGCTGCCCGCTAGCGTCAATGTCCTACAAAAGATTCCGCAGGTTCAGGCTGAGCAAAAAGGCCCTGCCATTGTCCGGGTTTGGGGGGCCATACAGGGGCCGGGGTGGGTGCTTGAATCCGCGAACGACCCCGTTTCAAGGAAGATCCACGCCATGTCCGCCGCCGACACCTTTCCCCTGACCTGCGCCCAGCGCGACATCTGGCTCGACCAGATCAGCCATGGCGATTCGCCGCTCTACAATGTCGGCGGTTATGTCGAGCTCGATGGCCGTGTGGACTGCGGGCTGTTGAGCCAGGCGCTTGACCATCTGGTCCGCGTGCACGACGGGTTGCGCACGGTGCTGGTGCGCCATGCCGGTGGCGATGGCCTGGCGCGCCAGCGCTTCGCCCGCGACGTGCGGGTCGCGCTGGACGAGCATGACCTGCGCGACCACAGCGCACCGTTCGAGGCGGCGCAGGGGCTGATCAAGACGTTGCTGCAACAGCGCTTCGCCCTCGAGCGCGGGCCACTGGTGCGCATGGCGCTGCTCCACCTGAGCGAGTGCCGCAGCCTGTTGGTCCTGCAAGGTCACCACTTGATCTTCGATGGTTGGGGCCTGGAGCAGTTCGTCTACCAGTTGGGCCAGTACTATGGTTGGCTTGAACAGGGCCTGGCGTTGCCGGACTCAGCGCCGTCCTACCAGGCCTTCATCGAGGACGACCTGGCGTATCAGGGCTCGGCACGCCAGCAGCGTGACCTCGCCTACTGGCTGGACAAGTACCGGACGCTGCCCGATGCGTTGCTCAGGCCACGTGACCAGGGGCTGCCCGCCACCGCCACGCCGAGCAATGCGCTGGAGTGCAGCTTCGACACCAGATTGCTGACGCGCATGCACCAGCTGGCCGCCGAGTTGCAGGGGTCGGCCCTGCATGTGTTGCTGGCGGCGCTGCATGTCTGCTGCGCCCGGGCCTGGCAGCGTGACGACTGGGTAATCGGCTTGCCAGTGCGCAACCGTGGCAATGCCCGGGCCAAGGCGACGCAAGGGATGTTCGCCCAGGTCAATGCGTTGCGCATGGACTTCGGCAGGACCTTGAGTTTTGCCGAACTGGTGCGGCGCATTGGCGACACCCTGAAGCGCGACCTGCGCCACCAGCGCTTGCCGCTGAGCGAGCTCAACCGTGCGCTGGGCCTGTCCCGCGAGGCCCGTGGGCAGTTGTTCGAGATCACCGTGTCCTACGAGGAAGAGGGTCACGACTTGCGTTACGGCAGCCTCGGCGCACACAGCGTCAAAGTGTGCAACGACCACGAGCCCACCCCGTTGTCGATTTACCTGCGCAGCAATCCGCACAATGGCCAGGCCTGGTTGCACCTGGTGTACAACCAGGCCTGGCTGGCGTCCGAGGAGGTCGAAGTGTTCAGCGCGCGCTTGCTTCATGTGCTGGCCCAAGGGCTCGAGCAACCGCAGGCGGGCATCGACAGCTACGACCTGTTGCTTGCCGAGGAACACCAGCGCCTGCGTCAGTGGAACGCCACCGCCCAAGGCCCCGAGGGCCCAGCCTTGGTTCACCGACGCATCGAGGCCCAGGCCGCGACACGCGCCGGGGCGACGGCCGCCGTGCATCAGGGGCGCAGCCTGAGCTACGGCGAACTGAACGACCGCGCCAACCAGCTGGCCGCGCAACTGCTGGCCATGGGCGTGCTGCCAGAGCAGCGGGTAGCGGTGCTCGCCCGGCGCGGCCTGGACACCCTGGTCGGCTTGCTCGCGGTGCTCAAGGCTGGCGCGGCCTATGTGCCGGTGGACCCGGCGCACCCGAGCGAGCGCCTGCAGTACCTGATCGATGACTGCGCGCCGAAGGTGGTGCTGACCCTCTCGGGCCTGCGTGACCGCCTGCCGGCCACGAGCGTGCCGGTGATCGAGCTGGACCGCTTGCCATCGGCCAGGGCAGGGCTGGCCAACCCCCAGGTAGCCCAGCTGTCCGGCGCCAACCTGGTCTACGTGATCTACACTTCCGGCTCCACCGGCCAACCCAAGGGCGTGATGGTCGAGCACCGCATGCTGGCCAATCTGGTCGACTGGCACTGCGCTGCCTTTGACCTGCACGCGGGCAGCCATGCCTCCAGCCTGGCCGGCTTCGGCTTCGATGCGATGGCCTGGGAAGTCTGGCCAGCCCTGTGCGCCGGCGCCACGCTGCACCTGGCGCCGGTGAGCGAAGGGGGCGAGGATATCGATGCGCTGTTGCGCTGGTGGCGCGCCCAGCCGTTGCAGGTCAGCTTCCTGCCCACGCCAGTGGCCGAGCACGCCTTCGCCCAGGGCGAGCCACACCCGACCTTGCAGACCTTGCTGGTCGGCGGCGACCGCCTGCGGCGCCTGGCCCGGGAGCGGGGTTGCCGGATCATCAACAACTACGGCCCGACCGAGGCCACGGTGGTCGCCAGCGCTGGCGAGGTGCACCCCGGGCAGGTGCTGCATATCGGCGCGCCGGTGGCCAATGCGCGCCTGTACGTGCTGGATGCCCAGGGGCGACAACTGCCGGTGGGCGCCGTGGGCGAGTTGTACATTGGTGGCGCGGGGGTCGCCCGTGGTTACCTGAACCGCCCCGAGCTCACCGCCGAACGCTTCCTTGACGACCCTTTCGCCCAGCAGCTCGGCGCGCGGATGTACCGCACAGGGGATCTGGTGCGCTGGTTGCCCGAGGGCACCCTGGAGTATCTGGGCCGCAGTGACGATCAGGTGAAGATCCGCGGTGTGCGGGTGGAGCTGGGCGAGATCGAGAGTGCGCTGGCGAACCACGCGGCCGTGCGTGAGGCCGTGGTACTGCTGCGTGACGGGCAGTTGGTGGCCTGGTATGTCGCCGGGCAGGTACTGACCCCGCTGGACCTGCATGAGCACCTGCGCGACCGCTTGCCCGCGGCATTGCTGCCTTCGGCCTATGTGGCGATGGCGGCCTGGCCGCTGACCGCCAATGGCAAGCTCGACCGTCGCGCCTTGCCGGCACCGGACAGCGAAGCCTCGGTGCGGCGTACCCACGAGCCGCCGCAGGGCGAGCTCGAGCAGCGCCTGGCCGCGCTATGGGCCGAGCTGCTGGAGGTAGAGCAGGTAGGGCGGCATGATCACTTCTTCGAACTGGGGGGCCATTCGCTGCTGGCGGTACGCCTGATCGAGCGCATGCGCCAGGCAGGGCTGCACGCCGATGCCCAGGTGCTGTTCGGCCAGCCGACCCTGGCCAGCCTCGCCGCGTCGCTCGGCAGCGCCCCCGCGCAAGCGGTACCGGCCAACCGCGTGGCGCCGGGTTGTCAGCGCATCACCCCCGAGATGCTGGCCTTGACCCACCTCGACCAGGCCAGCATCGACCAGATCGTCGGCACGGTTCCGGGCGGCGCGGCCAATGTGCAGGAGATCTACCCCCTGGCGCCGTTGCAGGAAGGGCTGCTGTACCATCACCTCACCGACGAGCGCGATCCCTACCTGCAGCAGGCGCTCTTCGCCTTCGACAGCAGGGCGGCGCTGGAGGCGTTCAACCAGGCCCTGGCCCGGGTCATCGAGCGCCACGACATCCTGCGCACCAGCCTGGCCTGGGAAGGCCTGGCACAGCCCCAGCAGGTGGTGTGGCGCCAGGCTTGGCTGCCATTGAGCGTGCTCGGGCCCGGCCCGGGCGATGCGGCCGCGCGGCTACGCGAACAGGGGCTGCGGCTTGACCTGCGCCAGGCACCGATGATGGCCCTGGCCTGTGTCGAGGACAGCGTGCAGGCGCGATGGCTGGGCCTGCTGCATTTCCACCATCTGGTCAACGACGCGGTCTCGGTGCAGGTGCTGCTCGCCGAGCTGGCGACGCTGATGGCAGGCGAAGGCCATGACCTGCCTGTTCCGGTGGCTTACCGCAACTATGTTGCGCTGAGCCGCGATGAGCGCCGGCAGGCCAGCCATGAACGGTACCTGCGCGAGGCCCTGGCCGGGGTGCTGGCGCCGCCCCGGCTGGCCGGCATGGCTGAAGGGCCGCAAGGGGGGGCGCAGGTCGAGACCTGCGCCATCACCGTGCCCGAGGCCCTGGCCGCCACCCTGCGCCAGCGCGCGCGCCAGCACGATGTAGGCCTTGGCAGCCTGATGCACCTGGCCTGGGCGCAGGTACTAGGGGCGCTGGGCGGCCGTGACGAGGTGGTCTTCGGCACCGTGCTGCTGGGCCGGGTGATGGCCGGCGAGGGCGCCGACCGGGCGCTGGGCATGTTCATCAACAGCCTGCCGTTGCGCGTGTCGCTGGCCGGGCGCAGCGTGGCCCAGGCCCTGGCCGGTACCCATAGCCAACTGGCGGCGCTGCTCGGGCACGAGGACGCGCCATTGGTCCTGGCCCAGCGTTGCAGCGGCCTGCCAGCCGGCGTGGCACTGTTCGACAGCCTGCTCAACTATCGGCATGGCGCGGCGCAGACTGTGTCGTTGCCGGGCGTGTCGCTGCTCGAGGCCAGCGAGGTGCACAGCCATGCCCTGGTGCTGACCGTGGACGAGGAGGGCGACACCTTGCGCCTGAGTGTGCGTGCGCCCCGTGAGCTGGGCGCCGAGCGCGTGCTCGGGCATGTGTCGTGCGCGCTGCGGGGCTTGGCCGAGGCGCTGGCCGGCCAAACCCCGGTGGCGCTCGAATCGCTGTCGACCTTGCCGGAGGATGAACGCCGCTACCTGCTGGAGACCGTCAACGCCACCGAGGTGGCGCTGGACCCTGGATACCCGCATCTGCCGGCCATGTTCGCCGCCCAGGTGAGGCGCGCGCCGGATGCCGTGGCGCTGCAGACCGAGCAGACGCAACTGACCTACCGCGAGCTCGATGCCCAGGCCAATCGCCTGGCGCACCACTTGATAGGCCTCGGCGTGCGGCCCGACACGCGGGTCGCCGTATGCCTCGAGCGTGGTGTGGCGCTGATCGTCGGCCTGCTGGGCGTGCTCAAGGCCGGTGGTGCCTATGTGCCGCTGGATCCTGACTACCCCGACGAGCGCCTGCACTACCTGCTCGCCGACAGCGCACCGCTGGCGCTGCTGGTGCAGGGCGCCACCCGCGGCCTGTTCGATGGCCAGCAAACACCGTTGGTGGACCTGGACCAGGGCGCCTGGCAGGCGCACAGCGACCAGGCGCCCGCGCTGACGGAGCTTGGCGGCGGGCACCTGGCCTATGTCATGTATACCTCAGGCACCACCGGCACGCCGAAGGGCGTGATGGTCGAGCACCGCGGGCTGTGCAACCTGATGCGCTGGGGCAGCGACCTGTGCCCGCCGCAGGCCGATGACGGGTTGCTGCAACGGGCGCCGTTCAGCTTCGATGGCTCGGTATGGGAGCTGTTCTGGCCATTGTGCGCGGGGCTGCGCCTGGTACTGGCGCGCCCTGACGGGCACCGTGACCCGGCCTACCTGGTGCAACTGATCCAGGCCCGCCAGGTGACCACCGTAAAGTTCGTGCCGGCCTTGTTGCATGCCTTCCTCGATACCCCGGGCGTAGAGCGCTGCACCAGCCTGCGCGATCTGTTCTGCGGGGGCGGCGAACTGACCCTGGCACTGGCGCAGCGCGTGCGCGAGCGACTGCCCCGGGTGCGCCTGCACAATGTCTATGGCCCCACCGAGGCCACCGTCGACAGCACCGCCTGGACCTTGGAACCGCAGCAGCCACTGCCGGTCGTCGCCCCACCGATCGGGCGGCCAATCGGCAACACCCGCCTGTATGTGCTCGACGCCCATGACCGCCCGGTGCCCATGGGGTGCGCCGGCGAGCTGCACATCGGCGGTATCGGCGTGGCCCGTGGTTACCTGGGCTTGCCGGCACTGCAGGCCGAGCGCTTCATCGCCAGCCCGTTCGTGGCCGGTGACCGGCTGTATCGCACTGGCGACCTGGTGCGTTACCGCGCCGATGGCGAACTGGAGTTCCTTGGGCGCAACGATTTCCAGGTCAAGCTCAATGGCCTGCGTATCGAGCCAGGCGAGATCGAGGCTCTACTGGCGAGCCACCCGGCCCTTGGCCAGGCCGTGGTGCTGGTGCGCGAGGATCGCCTGGTGGCCTATGCCAGTTGCCGCGATAACCACGACGCGCCAACACCTGAGGCGTTGCGTGGCTACCTGCTGGCGCGCCTGCCGGCCTACATGGTGCCGTCGGCCTACGTGCTGCTGGCCGAGCTGCCGCTGAGCGCCAATGGCAAGGTCGATCGCAACGCCTTGCCGGTGCCAGGCGCTGCGGCGGTGATCAGCCGGGCCTACCAGGCACCGCGCGATGAGCTGGAGCAGGCCTTGGCGCAGATCTGGACCGAAGTGCTGAAGATCGAGCAGGTCGGTCGCGACGACAACTTCTTCGAGCTGGGCGGGCATTCACTGCTGGCGGTCAGCCTGGTGGCACGCATGCGCCAGGCCGGCTTGCACGCCGATGCGCGGTTGCTGTTCAGCCAGCCGACCTTGGCGGGACTCGCGGCCAATACCCGCCGCGAGCAGGTACAGGTGGAGATCGCCCAGACCACCATCCCGGCGCTCAAGGGCAGGCGGCGGATCTGATGGAGCGGCGTGACGAGCACTGCCTGGGAGCGGGCTACCGCGGTGAGATGCGATAGACGCAGCGCCGGTCCCCCGAGATCAGGTGCTCGCAGCGCTCCACCAGCCCTTGCTCACCGATTGCCGCCTGGAACACCTGCAGCTCGCTGCGGCAGAACCCTTGGCAACGGGTGGCGGCAATGCAGATCGGGCAGTGGTTCTCGACGATCAGCCAGTTGTCGCCGTCGGCCTGGATCTCGGCCATGTAGCCTGCGCGTTCACGCAATTGCACAAGGATGCGCACCTTGTCTTCCAGGCTTTCGGCTCCTGCGCAAGCTTGCTGATACTCGCGGCTGTTGCTGTCTTCCATGCGGCTGATCAGGCGGTCGACGCCATCGCTGCCGAACACCTGCTCGACGCTCTCGATCAGTTGCAGGGTTAGCACGCTGTGGGAATCGGGGAAGCGGCGCTGGGCGGTGGCGGTCAACGCCCATTTCTGCGAGGGCCGCCCGGCGCCCTGGGCCGGCACGCTGATGCCGCTGATCAGCTCGGCCGCCTGCAGTTTCTGCACCTGCTGGCGGGCGGCTTCGAAGGTGATGGCGAGCAATTGGGCAAGATCGGCGGTCTTGAGCGGCCCGCGGGTCTTGAGCAGGAACAGGATGCGGTCGGCGGTGCAGTTCGAATCTACGGTGGTCGAGGTCATGGAGCGCTGGAAACCGGGCGTGAATGAGCGGATCGGGCACTCTCCTGGGCCATCCTTTGCGCAGGCAAGTGGGCGAAGGATAGCCCGGATTCGCGGTGATTTGTGCAAGGGGGAACGATTATCGATGAGAAAATTCATATGCGATAAAAATATAAAAGGTATTAGTTGTATTTATTAGATCCGCGTCTAGGCTGATCTGCGGAGCCTGTGCTTGCCGGTCCCAGGGAGGGGTGCGTGCAAGTGCGTCAACACCTTGCTGGCAAATGCCGGGCATGGGCCCATCAAACAACAACTCGACAGGGATGTGAGTGCATGAATGCCCAGAAACCCGTGACCATCTATGAACACGCCGATGAAGTGAGCAGCCTGCAGGGCGTGGTCGACCTGGTGAAGCTCTCCGACCAGTACCGCCAGTCCGCCATCCTGCATTCGGCGCTGGCCCAGCGCGTGTTCGACCACACCCGCCAGCCAGTCGGTGCCGAGGCTTTGAGCGATGCGCTGGGTTGGGTGCCGAACAAGGGCCGTATATTCCTCAACGCGCTGGTGGCCATGGGCCTGCTCAAGCGCACCGCACAAGGCTTCGAGAACCTGCCGCTGAGCCAGCGTTTCCTGGTTAGCGACAGCGCCGAGTTCATCGGCCCGATCATCGACCATCAGCGCCTGCAGTGGCACAACTGGCCACGCCTGGACGAAGTCCTGCGCAGCCGCGATTCGCTGGACTTCCAGCAGGAGAACCGCTTCAAGCACGACCTGGCGGCCCGCGATGCCTTCAACGACGCCATGGTCCGTTTCAGCCAGCCGATGGTGGACGTGCTGCGTGACCTGCCGCTGTTCGACAAGGCCCGTCGGGTGATCGACCTCGCCGGCGGCCACGGCACCTACCTGGCCGAGATCGCCAGCCGCCATCCGCAGGTCAAAGGGGAGGTCTGGGACCTGGAGCCCACCCGCGAGGCGGCCGCGGCCACCTTCGCCAAGTACCGACTCGACGAGCGCCTGGGTTTCCATGCCCGCAACCTGCTGGACCTGGCCCAGTACCAGGGCGAGCGCGCCGATGTGGTGATGCTCAACGACTGTCTGCACTACTTCACCCGCGAGCAGGTGCGCACCCTGATCGCTGGCGCCGCTGGCATGGTCGAGGGCGACGGCGCGCTGCTGGTGCTGAGCATGGCCCTGGAAGACGATGAGATTCATCCGGCCCTGTCGGCCGACTTCTCCCTGCACATGATGCTCAACACGGTCAACGGCGAACTGCACCCCAGCCGTTACCTGATCGACAGCATGGCAGCGGCGGGGCTCACGGTGGAGCAGGAACCGATCGGCCGCTACACCCTGCTGATCGGCCGGAGGGCTGCCTGATGTTGCGTCTATTGGCATTGCACGCCGCGCCGCTCGGTGACGCCGCTGCCCAGGCCCTGGACAGCCTGGGCAGCGCCGCGGCCGCAGCGGGTTTCAGCCTGCAGGTCAGCCAGAAGCCGGTCGGCCAGGGTCCGGTGGACGCGGTCTGCCTGTTGCTTGACAGCGCCACGCCCGCCACGGCGCTGAACACCCTGCTCAGCGAGGCCGCCGGGCTGTGCCGCAATACCGCGCTGGTGCTGGTGCGGGTGCAAGGCACGCTGGCGCAGCTGCCGTCCGCCACGGGGGTGATCGCCCAGTGGCAGCAGGCCAGCCAGGGCTTCCTCTACCCGTACCCGCTGGATATCGCCAGCGGGCAGGTACCCGGGGTGGCGATCAAGGACTGGCTGGCGGGCTTCGCCAAGTTCGCCGCGGCAACCAAACTGTGGCGTTCCCTCGACGGCCTGGGGCTGGACGAGGCGGCGCGGGCCAGGCAGCGTCCGGAAATGAACCACGTGAACATCCTGACCCGCGACCTGGAGGCGTCCAAGGCCTTCTACAGCGACATACTCGGCGCCAACTACTGCTACAACCTCGGCCCGCGCAAGGCAGTCATGGAGCTTAACGGCTTCGACTTCTTCATCGAACAGAGCGAGTCGTTCAGCTACCCGGCCGGCTACCACATCGGCATACGGGCACTGCCCGAGGATGTAAGGCGCATTGCCGACCAGGTCACCGCCGCCGGCACCATCAAGCTGGTCAAGGGCAACGGCCCGGCGCCGGGTTATCACCATGGGCCGGACAACGTGCGCAGCGCCGTCTACTTCGAAGACCCTGATGGGTTGGTGATCGAGGTGTACAGCGCTGAAGTGGAGATGATCGAAAGCAACCCGCGGTTGCTCCTCGACCGTCTCTGACCCCACGTCGTCACACGCCTGCCGTGCCTTTGCGCGCGCAGGTGTGAGCCCAGGCAGGTATTCGCATGAACAGCTACAAACAGTGGCATTGGCCACGGCTGCCCAGCCCGTTGCCCAAGGATGTCAGTGACCGGGCATTGATGGGCTATTCCGAGCAGTACCAGGAGCATCCCCTGCAGGCCAAGGTCGGCGAAGCGTTCGCCGATCTGCTCCAGGCTCCGCTGGACGTCCTGCTCGCCATCCTGGAACAGCCGCGCCAGCCTTTAGCGCGTCGCATCGGCGCCGGCGAGGTGCTGGCGCTGCGCGGTGATCCACGCATCGACACCTTCGCCCCGGACATGATCGACATTCCCGCGGCGCGGGTGCACATCGGCCTGGACCCAGGCGCGGTGGCGCAGGTGATGGACCAGTTCGACGGGCTGGGCCTGGACCGCAGCTGGATCGAAAAGGAGACCCCGCGCCATGCGGTCGAGCTGGCGGCGTTCCGCATCGCCCGCTTCCCGGTGACGCACCAGGAGTATCGCCAGTTCCTGCTCGACAGCGGTCATGCCGGCATCCCCGACGGCTGGGCCTTCGGCCGTTACCCACGGCACCATGCCAACCACCCGGTGTACAGCGTTTCGGCCAGCGATGCCGATGCCTATGCCCGCTGGCTCAGCGAGCGTACCGGCCGGCGCTTCGCCCTGCCCACGGAGGCGCAGTGGGAGTATGCCGCCGCCGGTGCTGAAGGGCGCCAGTTCCCTTGGGGCGACGCCTACCAGGTCGAGCACGCCAACACTGCCGAGCTGGGCTACCTGGACAGCACGCCGGTCGGTGTGTTCATCGATGCGGCCTCGCCGTTCGGCGTGCTGGACATGGCCGGCAACGTGGAGGAGTACGTTGCCGAGGACTACCAGCCTTACCCCGGTGGCCCCCGCATCGAGGACGACCTGGTGCTCGATGTTGGCACCCACCGCGTGGCCCGTGGTGGCAGCTTCACCCGTTTCCGCGACCTGGCGCGTACCGCGCGCCGCCACGGGCGTTACCCGCGACCGATCTACGTCATGGGTTTGCGCCTGGTTGAAAACCACAACTGAGTTTTTCCGTCTTCCGTGCAAGAGGTCTGATTCCATGAACAAGGATGTTTCGCTTCACACCATCGTGCCGATTTCCATCCTCGGCGGCGATGTCGATGCTCATTTCTTCGGCTTCCACGGCTTCGAGCGTGACCAGGAGCATTTCGCCGTGGGTATCGGGCGCGATCAGTGCGACGTGCCGCTGGTGCGGGTGCATTCCGAATGCATCACCGGCGATGTGTTCGGCTCGCAGCGCTGCGATTGCGGCCCGCAGCTGCAGGAGGCCCTGCGCACTCTCAAGGAGGTCGGCGGCTACCTGATCTACCTGCGCCAGGAAGGGCGCGGTATCGGCCTGTACTCGAAGTTCGAGGCCTATCTGCTGCAGGACTCGGGCCTGGACACCTACGAAGCCAACCTGCGCCTCAACCACCTGGCCGACTCACGCTCCTTCGACCCTGCCGTGCAGATCCTGCGCGCCCTGGGCGTGGACCAGTGCCGGCTGCTGACCAACAACCCGGAGAAGGTCGCCCAGTTACGCGCCGGCGGCATCGATGTGATCGAGCAGGTACCCACCGGGGTGTTCCTGACCAACCACAACCGCAACTACCTGCAGGCGAAGGCCGTCAAGTCCGCCCATTCGATCAAGCTCTGACCCCCAGCGAAAAAGGATCTTTCGATGAAACACATTGGCCCTATCAGCGGTATCGCCGCCCATGCCGCGCACTTCGTCGCCACCGCAGGCTACGACAACCAGGTGATCCTGTGGAACGCCGCCACCGGCGAGCCGATCCACCGTGTGCACCATGACCACCTGGCCAACCAGTGCGCCTTCAGCAGCGACGGCAAGCACCTGGTCAGCGCCAGCAGCGACTACACCGCGCGTATCTGGGAAGTGCCGAGCATGCGCCTGAAGGCCGTGTTGCAGGGGCACAACGACGACGTCGAGATGGCGGTGTTCTCGCCTGACAGCCAGCGTGTGGCGACCTGCTCGCGTGACCACGTGCTGCGCATCTTCGACCTCGATGGCGTGCAGCTGCAGGCATTCCATGGCCACCAGGCCGACGTGATCTCGGTGGTCTGGTCGCCGGATGGCCAGCGCCTGATCTCCAGCAGCGATGACGGCACCGTGCGCCAGTGGGACACCCGCAGCGGCCAGCAATGCGACGAGGTGGACATCGGCGGCGTGGAAACCGATACCATCGCCATCACCCGCGAAGGCGTGGTGTTCGCCGGCGATGACGAGGGGCGCATCTCGATCATCGCCGACGGCCAGGTGCAGACCGTGCCGGCCCATGCCGCAGGGATCAAGCGCATTGTCTGGAACGACGACAAACGCCTGCTGGTGAGCCTGAGCTACGATCGCTCGGCGATACTCTGGACCTTCGACGCCGGGCGCAACCTGGTCAAGCGCCGCAGCACCGCGCTGCCGAGCATCGTCTGGCCACGCAGCTGCGCCTTCGTCGGCGACGAGCAACTGGTGTTCGCCACCTTCGGCTCGCGCTACGCCACCTGGAACTACGAGCAGGACCAGTGGCAGGTATCGGGCATCGAGCCGGCGGTGAGCATCAATGCCGTGGTGCGCAGCGAAGAGCGCCAGTACAGCATCGGCGACGCCGGTATCCTGCACCGTGACGACCAGCCGGTGACCTGTGTCGGCAGCCTGTGCAACTTCCTCCTGCCGTTCGGGCCGCTGCTGCTGACCGGTGGTCAGATGGGCCAGGTGTTCGATGGCCTGTCCGGGCGCATGCTCTACCAGCACCGTTCGCCGCTCAACTGTGGCGCCACCTTCGTCAAGCAGGGCGAGGACCTGGCGCTGATCGGCACCTACACCGGCGAAGGCCTGGTGTTCGGCCATGACGGCAAGGGCGGCCTGCGCCTGGTGGCGTCGATCCCCATGCACGACAACGCGATCAAGGGCGTGGCCGCCGACGAGCGTCACCTGTTCAGCGTCTGCGCCTCGGCCGACGCCGCGTTGCACAGCATCGCCGACTTCAGCTGCGTGCGGCACATCGAGGCGGCGCACACCCGCATTTCCAACGGCTGCTGCCCGATCACCGGCGGTTTCGCCAGCATCGGCCGCGACCTCAAGTTGCGCCTGTGGCTGGAGACCGGCGACGAGGTGTTCGATTCGCCGCACCAGCACTCGATCAAATGCATCGCTGCCTCCAGCGATGGCCGGGTGATCGCCACCGCCGCCTACAACGGTACCGTGGCGCTGTTCGACCTGGCCTCGCGGCGCTGGCTGCCGGTGCAGCGACCCACCGCCAGCGGCATTTCCTGCCTGACCCATGACGCGGCCAGCGATGCGTTCCTGGCCAGTTCCTATGACGGGCGCATCTACGGCATCGACGCCCGCCTGGCATCCTGAAGGAGCAGCACGATGAGCAAGCAAGCAAGCGACTTCATGCCCCAGGGCGACTACCGCAAGGCCCTCGACACCTCGTTCGTGCACCGCTACAGCCATGGCGAGGACGAGTGGTCGTGGGATGTCGGCATGATCCAGGCGGCCCAGGCCTTCCTTGAACGGCTCGACCCGCAGGGCGACCAGCATGTGCTGGATATCGGCGTGGGTCGCGGCCGCGACGCCTCCACCTTTATCCTCGCCGGGCACCGCGTCACCGGGCTGGATATCGTCGAGAACTCCAGCTGGCCGTTGCTGCGCAAGCGTTGGGGCGATCGCCTGGACCTGGTGAACAAGGCCATGCAGGACTGGCAACCGGCGCCGGGAACGGTGTTCGACGCGGCCCTGGACAACGGCTGCTTCCACCACCAGCACCCGGATGAATGGGGCCCTTACCTGGCCCATGTGCGCCGGCTGCTGCGCCCCGGCGCCTTGGTGGGGCTGAACGTGTTCGGGGTTGATGATGCCCACCCCGAGGCGGGGTGGCGGGAAATGGACAACCAGCGCCAGGGCTATTTCTTCACCGACGATGGCATCCGCCAGACACTGGAGGCCCACGGCTTCACCTGGCAGGGCCTGGAGGTGATCGAGCGTCAGCATGGCGAGGCCCGCTATCTGCTGGCGCTGGTCCGCACGTGAGTGCGCTCGACCGCCATTACCTGGACATGGCCCTGGCGCTTGCCAGCCAGGGCCTGTACAGCACCATGCCCAACCCGCGCGTCGGCTGCGTGATCGTCAACGATGGCCAGGTGGTGGGGCGCGGCTGGCACCAGCGCGCCGGCCACGCCCATGCCGAGGTACACGCCTTGCAGGAGGCAGGCCCGGCGGCGCGGGGGGCCACCGCCTATGTGACGCTCGAACCTTGTGGTCACCATGGGCGCACCCCGCCGTGTGCCGATGCCCTGGTGGCCGCCGGGGTGCGCCGGGTGGTCACGGCCAGTGCCGATGCGTCGCAGAGCATCGGTGCGGTTCGGCTGCGCGAAGCTGGCATCGCGGTCGAGGCCATGCCCTGTCCCACGGCGCGAGCACTCAATCGCGGGTTTTTCTCGCGCATCGAGCGCCAGCGCCCCTGGGTGCGGGTGTTGCGGCCGGCGGCGCTGGCCATCGGCGCGATGGGTGAGGGCGCGATGCTCAGCCATTGCGACGAGCAGGCGCCGCTGGAGCACTGGCGGGGCAGGGCGTCGGCGTTGTTGACCACCTGTGACTGGGTCAAGGCCTGCGACCCGTCGTTGCTGGCGCAGGTACCGGCACAGCGAGTCGAGCCGGTGACTCCGTTGCGGGTGGTGGTCGATCAGGGGCTCGATTGCCCTGCCTCGGCCAAGGTGCTGGATGGCCTTGCACCGACGCTGGTGCTGCATGCGGCGCAGGCGACACGTGACGGGCGCTATGCCCGAGCGCGCTGCCAGGTGATCGAGGATGTCGATGCGCGGCGGGTGTTGCAAGTGTTGTACGAGCTCGACTGCAATGAAGTCCAGGTCGAGGCGCAGCCGGCGTGGTGCAAGGCCTTGGCGCGCCAGGGGCTGGTGGATGAGTGGCTGGTACAGGTTTGAGCGGGGACGCCTTGTGCGTCCCATCGCCGGCAAGCCCGTTCCCACAGGATGGCGCATGGCTTGAGGTTGACGCGATCGGTGCGGGCTTGCCGGCGATGCGTCGCGTTAGCGGCGCCAGTGATCTCAGCGGCTGCAGATCAACCCGACCTGCAGGCTGTTCTGCTCGAACAGATCCCAGTACCCCGGCGGGTGCGCCTTCTTGCGGATGCCGCTGATCAGCGGGGCGATCCAGCGCACATTGCGCAGCCCCACGTCATGGGCGGCTTGCTCGTAGACAGCCTTGTGCCAGCGGTAGTAAGTAAAATCCGCCGGCGGCGTGCTCATGAACTGTCCTTGGCAGCGGAAGCCACCTTCGACCGGCTGTTCGTCCAGTACGTGGATGCCGTACTCGGTGAAGTTGCCGCGGGCCAGGTCGAAGGCCGGGTTGGCGGTATAGGCAATCAATTGACCGAACGGCTTGAGGTTGAGGGCGACGCTTTCGAACATGCGACGCAGCTCCTCGACGCTGCTGGCGTAGTTGAACAACCAGGCGGCGGTGACCTTGTCGTACTGGCCGATGCGGCCCATCTGCGCCACGTCGCGCACTTCGTAGGCGATGCCGTCGTTGGCCTGGCGCGCCTGATAGATCATGCTCGGCGAGATGTCCACCCCATGCACCCGCGCCGCGCCCCAGTCCTTCAGGCGGCGGCTGAAGAAACCATGGCCGCAGGCCAGGTCGAGGATCTCCTCGCCGATCACTTCGCCGGCCATGTAGCGAAAGGTGTCGACCTCGACCCCGCGCTGGCTGGCGTGGCTGGTGAAGTCTTCGAACTGCTCGCTGATGCGCTCGTAGACTTCCTTGGATTCCTTCATGGTCACTCCTTGCGTTCAGAGGTGAGGCGCAGCGCCAATGGCAGGGCCAGCAGCGGTGCGCAGGCGAATACGGCGAACAGCCACAATGCCGCCCGGCGCGCGCCCTCGACGCCACCGGGCTCAACCAGCCCGGCGCTGTTGGCTACCAGGCCGGCCAGGGCCGCGGCCAGCGCGGTGGCATACAGCTGCACGGTGGTGATCGAGGCCGAAGCGAGGTTTTCCTCGCCGGGGCGCGCCGCTTGCAGCACGCGGGTAAGCAAGTGCGGCCAGCCCAGGCCGATGCCCAGGCCCACGCCGGCCAGGGCCAGGGCAAACACGGCCAGGCCTGGCGTGCTGGCCACCCACGCTACGGCGGGTGTCAGCAGAGCCAGGGCCAGTAGCGCGAGGGCCACCAGCAGCGGACCGCAGCGGATCTGCCAGGCGCCGCCATCGCGGTCACGCCCGGCGCTGGCCAGGGCGCCGACCGTCCAGCCGGCGGCCATCACGGCTGTCAGGTAGCCCGCGGCCAGGGGGCCGAAGCCATGGATGCGCTGCAGGAAATAGGGCACATAGATCTCGGTGGTGATGGCCGCCACCAGCAGGCACATCATGGCGAACAGCGCGCCCATCGGTTGCCTGAGACTGTAGGCACCGGTGGGCAGCAGGTGGTGACGGGCACGGGGATCGAGGCGGGCGATCAGCGCGGCGATGGCCAGCCCGGCGACGATCCCGGCCAGATTGACCCACAGTGAGTCGGCCAGGCTGGCCGCGCAGATCGCCAACACCGAGGCCACCAGGCAGGCGATCAGGCCATAGGCCGGGCGTGCGCCATTGTCGTCCAGCGCCTGGCGCGCCGGCAGGCGCAGGCAGACGATCAGCGCCAGGGCGGCGGCCACCGGCAGTAGCGACCAGAATGCCCAGCGCCAGTGCCCGCCCTCGGCGAACACACCGCCCACGGCCGGGCCGCACAGCGTGGCCACCCCCCACATCGCCGAGACCAGGGCCATGGCGCGGGGCCACAGGCGGCTCTCGAACACCAGGTGGATCAGTGCATAGCTCAAGGCGAACAGGATGCCACCGCCCAGGCCTTGCACGCTGCGCCCGATCAGCAGCAGCGGCATGCTGGTGGCCATTGCGCACACTGCCGAACCGAGGGTGAACACCAGCAGTGCCAGCAGGTAGGCGACCCGTGGCCCACCGCGGGCCAGCAGGCGGGTGGAAAGGGTGGAGCCGATGATCGAGGCCACCACGAACAAGGTGGTGTTCCAGGCATAGAAGGCCAACCCGCCGATTTCGTCGATCACCGTGGGCAGCAGCGTGGTGACGATATAGACATTGACGGCGTGCAGGGCGACCCCGCCGGCCAGGGCGATCGAGCGCAGCGCGTTGCCGCCGCTGAGCAGTTCGCTCCAGCGTGCGGGGGGCTGTTCGGGGATGGCGGTCATGAAGGCTCCTTGCGTGATCCTGCGTTGGGAGTCTAGGAGCCGGAAAATCATTATTCAAGAAGTTGCTTGTGTAATTTGGCCGCAGTGGATTTGTTAGGATCGTGCTCTTTTGTCTTGTTCCAGGAGCTTCACCCATGATCATCAGCACCACCAGCCAGCTCGAAGGCCGCCCCGTTGCCGAATACCTCGGTGTGGTCAGCGCCGAATCGGTGCAGGGGATCAACTTCGTGCGCGATTTCTTCGCACGCTTTCGCGACTTCTTCGGTGGCCGTTCGCAGACCCTGGAGAGCGCGCTGAAGCTGGCCCGCGAGCAGGCCACCGAGGAGCTTGTGGCGCGGGCACGGCAGTTGCAAGCCGATGCGGTGGTAGGCGTGGACTTCGAGATCAGCATGCCGTCGGTGCAGGGCGGCATGGTCGTGGTGTTCGCCACCGGTACGGCGGTGCGGTTGAAGTAAGGCCAGTTGCCACTGGTCGGGCAAGGAGGTTTTGTCCGGCTGGTCTGCAAATGACCGACTAGTCTCACTTCAACGGGCCGCTGCTTCACTAGGCAGGTGCATTGCCTGCCGGCACGGTCGCCATTGGAGGGAGTCAGGGCATGAGCGAATCTTTTTTTGAAGACCTGAACGATGCGTTTCCGATCAACAGCCAGGTGCGCTGCGGGCAAGCGGCCTTGCGCCTGGGCTTTGCCAACATGACCCTGGACGAATCGGAGCAACTGCAGCCGGCGCACCTGCAACGGGCCAAGAAGGGGCGGTTCACGCCGCGTGTCCCGTCGAAAAAGTGAAACAGCACATTAGCGGGGCAAGCCCGCTCCCACAGACCTTGCTAGAAATCTGTGGGGGCGGCTTGCCCCGCGATCATGTTTGTCCGAACACTGCAAAACCGCCCAACGGCACGCATTTTCCGTCATTTCTTGATCCCGCTCATGGTATCGGTGCGTCCCCCTCGCCGCCGGCTTGAGGCTGTGCTTTTCTTGCGCGGCATTTCAGACACGGAGTATCGACTTCAATGCGAATCAGGGAAGAGACCTACTGGCAATGGGCCGATGCGCAGTTGCACAGCCGCAGCCATGACGAGGAGTTGAGCGACGGCACCAGCATCGATGTGCAGGTGCGCCTGTCCAGGGTTGGCGCCACGCAGCTGTTTCTCGGGCTGTACGCCCGCGACGGCAAGGCACTGCTGGAGGAGTACTACCCCTCGCGTCCGGGCGAAACCATGACACGGGCCCTGGTGTGGGGCGTTGACCGTGCCCGCGCCCTGGCCACGGGCGCCTTGCCGCTGCCCGAAGCGATGCCGCGCAGGCGCCAGGCATGAAAAAGCCCGGCCTTTGTCGGGCCGGGCTCAAGAAACGGTGTAAAGCCGCGGGATCAGTTCAACGCGTCGATCACCTTGATTGCCTGCCGCTCACGGGCGGTCGGCCATTCTTGTTGCAGGGTCTCGAGTACGCGACCGACGAAGGAGGTGTCGGCGGCGGCCTTCTTGCCGACGTAGCCCTGGCCACGGCGGTAGACCTTGAAACGGGCGCGCATGCTGGGCATGTGCGATTCGAACTCGTCTTCGACCGTGTTCGGCGGCAGGCGATCCAGGCGGACCTCGCCGGATTGGCTGACCCACAGCAGGTGGTCGTCGAGGCTGTCCTTGCGCGCGGCGAACAGCTGGGCCAGTTGGTCGATGGTTGGATTGTTGTTCAAGTTCATCATAAAGCCCCCATTACTCACATTCGTTGGTGAAGTTCGTCTGAAGTTCACATTGGCGCCACACCATGTAGCGCGCTAACCAAGGCTGCTACAGCAGCTTCGCAACAGGGGCTTTCTCACGCTGCCTTCTGGGCAGTTTCCCTCTCCACGGACGGCCTGCGTTACCGCGCAGGCCGTCTGGAACACCCTTGCCACCGCTCCCGATCAGGGAGACGGCCTCATCATGCCCAAGGCGCGGGAAGGGCGTCAACCGTTTTGTAGTGATTATTTTTAGTCACTACATCTTGTCGGACAATCCTCTTCGTTGTGTCTGTCGAGTCCGTTCGCCGGCGCCGGGAATCGGCCGTCATGGCTCCAGGCTTGAGAGGATGCGTTGCGCGACACGTACCCGCTCCTCGTTGGGGTAGTTGCGGTTGGCCAGCAGTACGATGCCCATCTGTTTCGACGGCACGAATGCCACGTAGGCGCCAAAACCGCTGGTTGCGCCGGTTTTGTTGTACCAGGCGGCAGGCTCGGCGGGCAGCGCCGGGTTCAACGCCTTTATCGGGTTTTCTCCGCGGATGATCTTGGCGCCGTTGTATTCCAACAGGGTGTCGAGGTTGACCGGGTAGGGGTAGCGCTCCCAGCCCAGGCCCTGGGTCATGGCGCCGACCTGGAAGTAGCCGGCCTGGGTGATGGCGATGGCCTGGCGCAGGGCAGGGTCGAGCGCGGCCGGTTGCAGTTGCAACTGGACATAGCGCAACAGGTCGCTGGCGCTGGTCTTGATGCCGTAGGCCTGCTCGGCGTAAGGGCCCGGGCTGACTCGCACAGGCTTGTCCTTGGCGTCGTAGCCCTGGGCATAGAGGCCCCGGAGGTTGGCCGGTACTTCCAGGTAGGTGTGCTCGAGGCCCAACCGAGGCAGCAGCCCCTGGGTCATCAGCTCGGCGAATGGCCGCTGTTGCGCACGCGCCGCCAGGTCGCCGAACAGGCCCAGGCTGGGGTTCGAGTAGCAGCGCTGGGTGCCGGGTTCGGCGCGGCGTTGCCAGTGCTGCAACCAGGCCAGGGTCTGCTCAGGCGTTTGCACCTCGTCGGGGAACTGCAGCGGCAGGCAGTCGCCGCTGTAGGCGCCCAGCTCAAGCACACTGGCGCTGCCGATCGGCGCCTTGGCCAGGGCGGGCTGGTAGCGGCTGGCGGGCGCCGCGAGGTCGAGCTTGCCCTCGGCGCTGGCCAGGGCGGCGAGGGTGGCGGTGTAGGTCTTGCTCACCGAGCCGACCTCGAACAACGTATCGCGGGTCACTGCCTGGCCGCGGGCCTTGTCGGCCAGGCCGTAGTTGAAATAATGCGATTGGCCATTGGCATACACTGCCACGGCCATGCCGGCGATGCCGTGCTCGCGCATCAGCGGCTGGATGACGCCATCGACGCTGTGCTGCAGGTCACCTGCCAACAGTGGTGGCGCGGCCAGCGTCAGGGCAGTGGCCAGCAGCAGGTGCGGGGGACGTTTCATGGTGCAAGGTTCCTTTTCGTGATTCAGCCGCCGGGTTGTCCGTTGGGCGACACTGGCAGGGGTTCCGGCGTTAGTGGCATAAAGGCCGAGACCTTATCGTCCAGGCTTGCACAAAGACAAGGCGGAATCTGTGATGAGATATTTGCGCATGCTGTTCGACAACTTCACCCTGGCCCTGCTCGGGGTGGTGTTCATCGCCACCGTGCTGCCGTGCGCAGGCGAGGGCGCGGTGCTGTTCGGCTGGCTGACCAACCTGGCCATCGGCCTGCTGTTCTTCCTGCACGGTGCCAAGCTGTCGCGCGAGGCGATCATCGCCGGTGCCGGCCACTGGCGCCTGCACCTGCTGGTGTTCTCCTGCACCTTCGTGCTGTTCCCGCTGCTGGGGCTGGCGTTCAAGCCGCTGTTCGTGCCGCTGGTGGGCAATGAGCTGTACCTGGGCGTGCTCTACCTGTGCGCCTTGCCGGCCACGGTGCAGTCGGCCATCGCCTTTACCTCGCTGGCCCGTGGCAACGTGCCTGCGGCGATCTGCAGCGCGGCGGCCTCGAGCCTGCTGGGGATCTTCCTCACGCCGCTGCTGGTGGTGATGTTGCTGGGCGCCTCGGGCGACACCGGCTCCGGGCTGGACGCGGTGCTGAAGATCACCCTGCAGTTGTTGGTGCCCTTCGTCGCCGGGCAGATCGCCCGCCGCTGGATCGGTGCCTGGGTCCAGCGCAATGCGCGCTGGCTGAAGCTGGTGGACCAGGGCTCGATCCTGCTGGTGGTGTACACCGCCTTCAGCGAGGCGGTGGTGACCGGGTTGTGGCACACGGTGTCGCCGCAGCACCTGGCGGGCCTGTTCGCCGTGTGCGGGATCCTGCTGGCGGTGGTGCTGCTCGGCACGCGGCTGCTCGGGCGGCTGCTGGGCTTCAATGTCGAGGACCGCATCACCATTCTCTTCGCAGGGTCCAAGAAGAGTCTGGCAACCGGCGTGCCCATGGCCCAGGTGCTGTTCGTCGGCGGTGGCATTGGGGCGATGATCCTGCCGTTGATGCTGTTCCACCAGATCCAGCTGATGGTCTGCGCGGTGCTGGCGCAGCGTTATGCCGCGCGGGTCGAGGAAGGCGCGCGGGCGTCGGCGGCTTCCTGAGACGGATCCCTGCCGCAGGCCCGCGCCAGCGACCTACCAGGCCAGCGGCCGGTCGAACCCTTTCCAGCACAACCAGCGGCGCACCTCGCCATGCGCCCCCGTGCCGATCTGCCACTGCGGTCGGCCACGGTCCAGGGCGATCTGCGAAATGAACCCGGCATGGCTGGCCACCACCAGGGTGCGGCCGTCGGCGCTGATGTCCATCGCGCTGATGGTCGAACCAAGATAGTGCTGCCAGTGCTCGTGGCCGTCCTCGCCGAAGGCGCGCAGGTAGCCATGGGCGTCACCGACGATGTATTCGCCATCGCGGGCCACCCCGGCGTAGACCCTTGCGCCGTCCTGCAGCAGTGGCGTGCGCGGGTCATTGCTGTAGAAACCGGTATCCAGCCCCGGCAGGTCGGCCAACCGCACGCCGACGGTGCCGCCCTGATAGAAGTGGCAGGCATTGAGGATCAGCTGGTCACCCCGGCGGTTGAACAGCGCGAAGTGCGGGTACTCGCTGGCCGGGCCGACCTCTGCGATGCGCCTGAACTGCTCGTCGAGCACCAGGTGACGGCCGCATTGTTCGCCCAGGGCGACCAGCCTGCCGTCCGGTGACAGCGCGGCATGTGCCATCGTCAGGCCCAAGGCGATGTCGTCCGGGTCAGTGCCCTGGCGCAGCTCCTCGAGAATATCGTCCTCGCGTGGCAGCAGGCGCGTGACACCAGCGGCGGCAAGCACGAAGATGCCGTCGCTGCTGACCAGCAGGACCCGCTGGCCATCGGGGAAGGGCAGCAGCGCAGTGGGCGTCGGCGGCAGGTCGAAGGGGTCGAACGGGTAACCCGCCGGTAACCCTTCCAGACCATGGGGCCAGGCCAGCCGCGCCACTTGCGGGCCACCCCAGCCATCGGTCACGCGTACCCCCTCGGCGTTGCCCAGGGCGAAGTAGCGCCGCCCTGGGCAGCGCCCGAAGTGCTCGACACCGATCACCGGGGTGACGCCCTGGTCGTCGAGGCGCAGCACCTGGCCGCGCTCGAACGGCATGCCGATGCGCACCAGCAGGCTGCCGTCGTCGAGCAGCAGCAGGTTGCCGATGCCCTGGGCCTGTTCGTCGAGCAATGGCAACAGCGGCAGATGCGCCGGGGGCCAGGCTTCGCGGAACAACTGGCGTTGCTGTTCGTCGGTGCCCGGGCGGTTTATGGCCAGCAGCGCCGCCTGCCAGGCGTCAAGCAGGTGCTCGGTGGCCGGCGCCTGTGGTTCCTCCAGATCGTCCCAGCCTTGCGCGCGGCCCTGCGCGACATAGCGGTTGATGGCCTCGGCATAGGCGATGACCGCCTCGCGCCATTGCTGCTGGGGGTGCTGCTTGTCCATGGGCGGATCGAACTCCTTGTTCCGCAGGGTAGGTGATGTGCGACAAAAGGGTGCACGCAGGCGCGCATGGTACTCCGTCCGCGCCCGCGGTTGTGAGGCTCGGCCTTGATGCGTACCATGCCGGACATCCTTTCAATAAGAAAACGTGCGTCACCGGCCTGGAACCTGGGCAGGCGATGCGCGTCCTGTTGCCTTGTCCGCGGAGAAAAACATCTTCACATGAATGGTCCCGTCCCCACCTCCATGCCTCCCACCGCCGGCAGCGGCAGTTGGCTGAGCGTCATCGCCCTGGCGCTGGCGGCGTTCATCTTCAATACCACCGAGTTCGTCCCGGTGGCGCTGCTCAGCGATATCGGCCGCAGCTTCGAGATGACCACCGCACAGGTCGGCCTGATGCTGACCATCTACGCCTGGGTGGTGGCACTGGCCTCGCTGCCGATGATGCTGGTGACCCGCAACATCGAACGCCGCCGCCTGCTGCTGCTGGTGTTCCTGGTGTTCATCGTCAGCCACTTGATGTCGTGGCTGTCCCAGAGCTTCGCCATGCTGCTGGTCAGCCGCATCGGCATCGCCCTGGCCCATGCCGTGTTCTGGGCCATCACCGCGTCGCTGGCGGTGCGCGTGGCGCCGCCCGGCCAGCAGGCCAAGGCGCTGGGCCTGCTGGCCACCGGCACCACCCTGGCGATGGTCATGGGCATCCCGCTGGGGCGTGTGGTGGGTGAGGCGCTGGGCTGGCGCATTACCTTCCTGTGTATCGCCGGGGTGGCGCTGGCGACCATGCTCTGCCTGATGAAGTCGCTGCCGCTGCTGCCGAGCCAGAACTCCGGCTCGCTGCGCAGCCTGCCGGTGCTGTTCAAGCGTCCGGCGCTGGTGATCACCTACATGCTGGTAACCCTGGTGATTACCGCGCAGTTCACTGCCTACAGCTACATCGAACCCTTCGCCCTGCACGTGGCACGGATCAGTGGCGAACACACCACGTTGCTGCTGTTGCTGTACGGCGGTGCCGGCGTGTTCGGCTCGGTGTTGTTCAGCCGCTACAGCGAGCGTTTCCCCCATGGCTTCCTGGTGGGCGCCATCGGCGCGCTTGCCGCGTGCCTGCTGCTGCTGTTGCCGCTGTCGGGCAATTTCCAGGTGTTCGCCGCCCTGAGCATGGTCTGGGGCGTGGCGATCCTGAGCTTCAGCCTGGCCTTGCAGTCCAAGACCCTCAAGCTTGCCTCGGATGCCACCGACGTGGCCATGGCGTTGTTCTCCGGTATCTACAACATCGGTATCGGTGGCGGTGCGTTGCTTGGCAGCATTGTCAGCAGCCAGGTGGGCGTGGCGCATATCGGCCTGGTGGGGGGCGGCGTGGCGGTTGTCGGCCTGGTGCTGGCGCTGGCCAGTACCCAGCGCTTTCGCGAAGCCCTGACTCGGGTGCCTGGGCAGGCGTGAACCACGCCTTCTGCAGGAGCGGTCAAAGCCGCTCTTGCAGGATTTTCATTGACCAAGAATCCCGGTTCCTGGCACCTCCAGCCCTGCAAATGTCTCCCGACTGATCCGCATCAACTTCCCTGTCAACACGCGCCCCTGTAATAGGGGCGCTTGTGTATCGGCAAGGCTGCCTCTAATATCCAAGCGTTTTCTTGTGTAATTGCCTGGCGTCCCGCCCAGGCCATCAATACGGACGTTGATATGGATTTGCACACTTCCCTGTGGCTGTTCCAGGCCATCCAGGCCGTGGGCCTGGCGTTGTGGCTGAGCATCGCGGTATTGAACAACCTGCAGGCCTTCGCCAGCTCCGTCGGCGCCATTGGCGCCACCTTGGCCATGGCGCCACTGCGCCAGCCGCCGGCCATTGAATTCCCCTTGCTGCGCAGGGCCTGTCATTCGGCGGGCCTGGCCCGCGCCGCGCTGCTGGTGATCCTGCTACTGCAGATCGTCGCCAGCCTGGCGGCCTGGGTCGGCACCTATGGGCTGATCGTCGCCCAGGATCCGCTCCTGGCCCGGGCCTGGTTGAACCTGGCACTTGGCGCCTTCCTCGCTTTCACTTTCGCCATGCTGCTCGGGGGCCTGTGGTTCGGCTACTGGATACGCCAGGAAGGCCTGCAGCTCACCCACCTGGTGCTGGTGCTGTGGGCGACCCTGGCGTTCTTCCTGTTCAACCTGGATTGGGCCTGAGGCGAGGACGCGCAATGAATAGCAAGGCAATACTTGGCAGTGCCCTGGTGCTGGCCCTGGCCACCGCCGGTGGCCTGGCCTGGCGCCACACCGGGGAGGCCCAGGCCACGGCAGCCGCGCCGCGGCACCTGGTCAAGGTGGCCCTGGCCACGGTACAGAAAGCACCGCAGAAACGCGCCTTCGCCGGCGTCGGCGAGCTGGAGGCGGTGCACCAGGTGCTGGTGTCGGCCGAGATCGGCGGGCGGGTGACGGCGATCAACTTCAGCTCCGGCCAGCAGGTGCGCAAGGGTGATGTGCTGGTCACCCTCAACGATGCCCCGGAGCAGGCCGAGCGCCTGCGCCTGAAGGCCCAGCTGGACAATGCGCGGACCAACTACCGGCGCGTCAAGGACCTGCTGCGCGAGAACGCCGCCACCCAGGAACAGCTGGACAACGCCCTGGCGGCCCGCGACATGGCCCAGGGCGAGCTGGCCCGTACCGAGGCGGTGATCGCCCAGAAGGCGGTGCGCGCACCCTTCGACGGGCGCCTGGGTATCCGCCGGGTGAACCAGGGCCAGTACCTCAATGTCGGCGACCCGGTGGTCAGCCTGATCGACACCCGCAGCCTGTACGTCAACTTCTCCCTCGAGGAGCAGCTCAGCGCCCAGCTGCGCACCGGCCAGGCGGTCGAGGTGCGGTTGGATGCCTTCCCCGATACGGCCTTCACCGCGCACATCACCGCTATCGACCCCTTGATCGGCCGTTCGCGCACGGTGCAGGTGCAGGCCACCCTGGCCAAGCCCGATGCGCGCCTGTCGGCCGGCATGTATGCCAGCGTGCAGGTAGCCAGCCCCGATGACGGCCAGGTGCTGACCGTGCCGGAAACCGCCGTTGCCTATACCGCTTACGGCGACACGGTGTTCGTCGCCCGCCACGATGCCGCCGCCGATGCCCTGGTGGTGCAGCGTGTGGCGGTGCGGACCGGTGAACGCCAGGCCGGGCGGGTGGTGATCGAGCAGGGCTTGCGCGAGGACGACCAGGTAGTGGTGTCCGGGCAGTTGCGCCTGAGCGACGGCGCCGCCGTGCAAGCCACCGAAGACACCCTGCAGGCCCCGGCCAGCGGCGCCTGACCCCAGCGAGAAAACGCCATGACATTCACCGACCTGTTCGTGCGCCGGCCTGTGCTGGCGCTGGTGGTCAGCACCTTGATCCTGCTGCTGGGGCTGCTGTCGCTGCTGCAGTTGCCGATCCGCCAGTACCCCTTGCTGGAAAGCTCGACCATCACCGTGACCACCGAGTACCCCGGCGCCCCCGCCGAGCTGATGCAGGGTTTCGTCACTCAGCCGATCGCCCAGGCGGTGTCGTCGGTGGAAGGTATCGACTACCTGTCGTCCTCGTCGGTGCAGGGCCGTAGCCTGGTGACCGTGCGCATGGAGCTGAACCGCGACTCGACCCAGGCCCTCACCGAGGTGATGGCCAAGGTCAACCAGGTGCGTTTCCGCCTGCCGGAGCGGGCCTACGATCCGGTGATCGAGCGTTCGGCGGGCGAGTCCACGGCCGTGGCCTACATCGGTTTTGCCAGCGCGAGCCTGCCGATCCCGGCCATGACCGACTACCTCACCCGGGTGGTCGAGCCGCTGCTCAGTACCATCGAGGGTGTGGCCAAGGTCCAGGTGTTCGGTGGCCAGACCCTGTCCATGCGCCTGTGGATCGACCCGGCACGCCTGGCCGCCCGGGGCCTGACCGCGGCCGACGTGGCCGAGGCGGTGCGCCGCAACAACTACCAGGCGGCGCCGGGCAAGGTGAAGGGCCAGTATGTGATCGCCAATATCCGCGTCGACACCGACCTGACCTCGGTCGGCGACTTCCGTGAGCTGGTGATCCGCAACGACGGCAACGGCCTGGTGCGCATCCGCGACATCGGCACGGTCGAGCTGGGCGCGGCTTCGGCCGAGACCAGCGCCAGCATGGACGGCGTAGCGGCGGTGCATCTGGGGCTGTTCGCCACCCCGGGCGGCAACCCGCTGGTGATCGTCGACGGCATCCGCCAATTGCTGCCGCAGATTCGCCAGACCCTGCCGCCCGACGTCAAGGCCGAGCTTGCCTTCGAGACGGCGCGTTTCATCCAGGCCTCCATCGACGAGGTAACCAAGACCTTGCTCGAGGCCTTGGCAATCGTCGTGGTGGTGATCTACCTGTGCCTGGGCTCGCTGCGCACGGTGCTGATTCCGGTGGTGACCATCCCGCTGTCGATGCTCGGGGCCGCGGCGCTGATGCTGGCCTTCGGTTTCAGCGTCAATCTGCTTACCCTGCTGGCCATGGTGCTCGCGGTGGGGCTGGTGGTGGACGACGCCATTGTCGTGGTGGAGAACGTCCACCGCCATATCGAGGAAGGGCGCACGCCGGTGGCGGCGGCGTTGATCGGCGCCCGCGAGGTAGCCGGGCCGGTGATCGCCATGACCATCACCTTGGCGGCGGTGTACGCGCCGATCGGCATGATGGGCGGCCTGACCGGCGCGCTGTTCCGCGAGTTCGCCCTGACCCTGGCCGGGGCGGTGGTGGTCTCCGGCGTGGTGGCCCTGACCCTGTCGCCGGTGATGAGCTCGTTCCTGCTCGACGCCCGCCAGTCCGAGGGGCGCATGGCCCACGCAGCCAACCGTTTCTTCGACTGGCTGGCCGAGCGCTACGCCCATGTGCTGGGCTTCTCGCTGAAACACCGCTGGATCAGCGTCGGTTTCGCCTTGCTGGTGCTGGTCAGCCTGCCGCTGTTGTACGCCTTGCCGCAGCGCGAGCTGGCGCCGACCGAGGACCAGGCCGGGCTGCTCACCGCGATCAAGGCGCCGCAGCACGCCAACCTGGCCTATGTGGAGCGCTTCGCCGACAAGCTCGACGCGGTCTACCGGACCCTGCCAGAGACCGTCAGCACCTGGATCATCAACGGTAGCGACGGCATCGCCTCGGGCATCGGCGGCATCAACCTGCAGCCATGGGGCGAGCGCGAACGCAATGCCTCGCAGATCCAGCTCGACCTGCAGGCGGCGGTGAACGATGTCGAGGGCACCAGCATCTTCGCCTTCCAGCTGCCCGCGCTGCCGGGCTCCACCGGTGGCCTGCCGGTGCAGATGGTGCTGCGCAGCTCGCAGGACTACCGGGTGCTGTTCGACACCATGGAGCAGGTCAAGGCCAAGGCGCGGCAGAGCGGCCTGTTCGCCGTGGTCGACAGCGACCTGGACTACAACAACCCGGTGGTGCAGGTGCGCGTCGACCGGGCCAAGGCCAACAGCATGGGTATCCGCATGCAGGACATCGGCGAGTCGCTGGCGGTGCTGGTGGGCGAGAACTACCTCAACCGGTTCGGCCTGGATGGCCGCTCCTATGATGTGATCGCGCAGAGCCCGCGTGACCAGCGCCTGACCCCTCAGGCCCTGACCCGGCAGTACGTGCGCAGCGAGGAGGGCAGGCTGGTGCCGCTGTCCACCGTGGTGCAGGTCAGCGAGCAGGTCGAGCCCAACCGCCTGACCCAGTTCAACCAGCAGAACGCCGCGACCTTCCAGGGTATTCCGGCGGCCGGCGTCACCCTGGGCGACACCGTGGCCTTCCTCGAGCACGCCGCCGCCGAACTGCCGGCGGGCTTCAGCATCGACTGGCAGTCCGACGCGCGCCAGTACCAGCAGGAGGGCAACGCCCTGATGCTGGCCTTCCTCGCCGCCGTGGTGGTGATCTACCTGGTGCTGGCGGCGCAGTATGAAAGCCTGGTCGATCCGCTGATCATCCTGATCACCGTGCCGCTGTCGATCAGCGGTGCCCTGCTACCGCTGGCGCTGGGGGTAGCCACGGTGAACATCTACACGCAGATCGGCCTGGTGACGCTGATCGGTCTGATCAGCAAGCACGGCATCCTCATGGTCGAATTTGCCAACACCTTGCAGGCCGAGCAGCACCTGGACCGGCGCACGGCCATCGGCAAGGCAGCGCAGATCCGCTTGCGGCCGATCCTGATGACCACGGCGGCCATGGTGGTGGGGCTGATCCCGCTGTTGTTCGCCTCCGGTGCCGGTGCTGCCAGCCGCTTCGGGCTCGGCGTGGTGATTGTCACCGGGATGCTGGTCGGCACCTTGTTCACCCTGTTCGTGCTGCCGACCATCTACAGCCTGCTGGCCCGTGACCATGCCAGCACGGCGCGTTCGGCACGGGCCCGATCGTTGGCCGAAACCCTGGAGGGGCAGCCATGAAGCCGGTATTCGTCGTATCCCTGCTGGCCCTGGCCTTGTCGGCCTGCAGCGTCGGCCCCGACTACCGCAAGCCCGAGGCACCTGCCAGTGGTCTGCACAGTCCGCAGCGCGCCGCCTTCGCCGCCCGTGGCGAGATGCCGGAGCAGTGGTGGCGGTTCTTCGACGATCCGCAGCTGGTGCGTCTGGTCGACCAGGCCCTGGTCAACAACCACGATATCCGCCAGGCCCATGCCAACCTGCTGGCGGCGCGGGCGCTGTTCGACGACCGCAGCCTCGACCGCTACCCCTGGGTCACCGCCCGCGCTGGCTACAACCAGAGCCTGGAGCAGCAGCAACCGGCCGATGGCAGCGACCCGCGGCGCATGCGCACCGAGCAGTACCGCGCCGGATTCGACGTGCAGTGGGAGATCGACCTGTTCGGCCGCCTGCAGCGCCTGACCGACGCCGCCGAGGCGCGTGCCGACGCGGCGGCGGCTGACCTTCGCCAGGTGCGCTTGAGCATCGCCGCCGAGGTGGCGCGCAATTACTACCTCAAGCTCGGGCTCAAACGCAGCCTGGTGGTGGCCGAGGATCAGGTCGAGGCCTGGCGCGAGACCCTGCAACTGACCAGCGCCCAGGTGCGCGCCGGCAGTGGCCAGTACGAAGACCAGCAGAACGCCCATGCCAACCTGTTGCTCAGCGAGGCGGCGGTACCGCCGTTGCAGGCGGCCATCGAGCAGGCGAGCTATCGCCTCGATGTGTTGACCGGGCAGGTGCCGGGCAGCCAGGAGCAGGGCGCCGCGCCGTTCCTGCCGCCATTGGCGCGCCAGTTGCCGCTGGGTGACGTTGATGCGCTGATTGGCCAGCGACCTGATGTGGTCAGTGCCGAGCGTGAGCTGGCGGCCAGCACCGAGGATGTCGGCGCGGCCACCGCCGAGCTGTACCCACGGTTGGACCTGGGCGGTTTCATCGGTTTCTTCGCCTTGCGCAGCGGCGACCTGGGCAGCGCTGCCCGCGCTTATGAGCTGGCGCCGATGGTCACCTGGCCGGCCTTGCGCCTGGGCAATGCCCGCGCCCGCCTGCGGGTGCGCGAGGCGCTGGCCGAGGGCAGCCAGGCGCGCTACCAGCAGGCGGTGCTGCTGGCCCGCGAGGAAGTGGAAAACGCCGTTACGCAACTGGTGCGCAACCAGGCGCGGCTGCAAAGCCTGGTGGCCTCCGCCGGGCACGGCAGCGAGGCCATCGACATTGCCAACAAGCGCTATCGGCGCGGGGCCGGCACCTACCTGGCGGTGCTCGAGAACCAGCGTGCGCTGTTCTCGATCAAGCGCGAGGTGGCGGAGGCGGAGACGGCCTCGTACCTGGATGCGATTGCGCTGTACAAAGCCTTGGGGTGGGGGAGCGAGGCGATGTAGCCTGTGTTGCCAGGTACGCTGTGGCAGCCCGGCAAGACATGCGGGCTTCCCTCCTTTGGCAAGACCACGAGCAATGGCCTAATTTTCCCCGCGCGCCTTTCGTTTTCATGAAAGCCGCCCTGCGCCCGGCGCGTTCGGCCCTCATCATTCAAGGAGACAGGCAATGACTTCCGTTTTCGACCGCGACGATATCCAGTTCCAGGTAGTGGTCAACCACGAAGAGCAGTATTCCATCTGGCCCGACTACAAGGCGATCCCCAATGGCTGGCGCGCGGTGGGCAAGAGCGGCCTGAAGAAGGACTGCCTGGCGTACATCGACGAAGTCTGGACCGACATGCGCCCACTGAGCCTGCGCCAGAAGATGGCCGAAGCCGTGGCGCAGTAAGGCGGTGTCGACCCTGAACCTGCTGTGCCTGCCGTATTCCGGTGCCAGTGCGATGGTCTACAGCCGCTGGCGACGCAAGCTGCCGGCCTGGCTGCAGGTGCGCCCGGTAGAGCTGCCCGGGCGCGGCGCGCGCATGGGCGATCCGCTGCACACCGACCTGCGGGCCCTGGCCCGGCAGTTGGCCCATGAGCAGCGCGCCGTCACCCATGCGCCTTACGCCGTGCTCGGGCACAGCCTGGGGGCGTTGGTCGCCTTCGAGCTGGCCCATGAGTTGCGTGCACTCGGCTGCCCGCCGCCTGTGGCCTTGTTCGCCTGCGGCACCGCAGCGCCGACCCGGCGCGAGGATTACGCCGGTGGCAAATGGACCGAGCCGCGTGGCGATGCCGAATTGATCGCCGAATTGCGCAAGTTGGGTGGTACCTCCGAGGAGGTGCTGGCCAACGAAGAGCTCATGAGCCTGGCCTTGCCGATCGTGCAGGCGGATTTCCTGCTTTGCGGCCGTTATGCGTATGAGCAGCGCCTGCCATTGCAATGTCCCTTGCATGTATTCGCTGGCGAGAACGATCGCGCCAATGATGAACAATTGCAGGCCTGGGGGCGGGAGACGGTTGGCGAGTATTCGCTGGCGAAGTTTCCGGGAGGGCATTTCTTTATACATGAGCATGAAGATCGTGTGCTTGATGTGCTGTGCAGGACGTTGGAGCCATTGCGGCTTTGTGCGTGATGGACAGGGCGGTTTATAGAATTCTCTTACAGTTTGATAATTCTGCAGTGGCCTCATGCCTGGTTATCGGCGAGAGGCCTGACTGCATATAAGAACTTTCAACTCCCAATCCAAAACATATTTTCTTGCTCTTGCTCTTGCTCTTGCTCTTGCTCTTGCTCTTGCTCTTGCTCTTGCTCTTGCTCTTGCTCTTGCTCTTGCTTCTAAGTGCGCGATAGTTCAGGCGACACAAATTGCGACTTCAGGAGGCCGAACGCAGGTCTTGCGGA